>NZ_JBKBCT010000147.1:0-835 GCF_050871525.1 Kineococcus auxinigenes
GTCCCTTGGGGGTGTAGCTGCGGTTCTGGCAGTTGCTCCACTGCACGTCCACGCGCGGCTGCGAGGCCGGCACGGTGTAGATGCTGGTGTTGTACTGGTTCACGTTGAACGCCGCCACGCCGTTGTACCTGTCCGTCACCTGGCCGGTGAGGTTGCGCACCATGGCGGCGGAGTTGGCGGCCTGGGGCGCTGTGCTGATGTCCTGCTTCCACACGCTGCTCGCCCCGAAGGCGTCGATGGCTCCGCCGGGAGCGGGCGTGTGGACCGCCCGGGCCGCGACGTGTCGCTGGGCTCGCTCGACCAGGGGGCCACCAGCGGCTTGAGCCGGCGCTACGGTGCTCATCGCGGTGAGCAGGCCCACCACCACGGTGGTGACGAGCGTCGTGCGTGCGGTGCCGAGCACGGGCATGGTCGGAGCTCCTGGTGAGGTGTTCGGATGACACCTCGTGCATCGGCTCCAACGGCGTCGGTGCTGTACGCAGGACGGGTGATTCCCCGGTCGAACCACCCGAACGGTTGTGTGACACCCAGCGAGGGGTCACTTCACGTGACGACCTGGTGGGCGAGGAGCAGGTCGCCCGTCCCCCGGACGGGTGAGTGTTCACCGCGTTCCGGCCTCACCGCGTCCTCGCAGTGCGTGCAGTGCACTCCCGAGGCCACCCGTTGGACCTCGAAGCGCCGACTCAGCCCCTGCGACGGCTCAGCCTCTGCGACGGCTGAGCCGGACCGGGTGAGTCCGGTCAGTTGCCGGGCTTGCCGTGGTGCATGGGCAGGGCCTGCAGCTTGTCCCAGGGGAAGTTCTGCATGATCGAGTAGCTCGGCTTGCCCTGCATCA
>NZ_JBKBCT010000148.1:0-824 GCF_050871525.1 Kineococcus auxinigenes
TGAGCGACGTGGTGGTGAGTCCACCCACTATTGCGCTGCGACCTTCAACTGATTCTTAACGCCAACGATCTGGCGACTCAGCCATCTTGGCGCAATCACCGTTTGACGCGCATGAGGTACTCGCTCTCACTAAGAGATCGAACTTGATCACGAGCTCAGGCTCAACGGGCGCACAGCAGACCCACAGGACGCGCGTCACCGTCTGGTGATACCAAACAGCAGCGAGGCCAGAAAGAGGATGAGAAAGATATAGAAAAGAATCTTTGCGATGGATGCAGCACCGGCTGCAATGCCGCCAAAGCCGAGCACCGCCGCGATAATCGCAACGACGAAAAAGATCAGAGCGTAATGAAGCATGACGCCTCCTCTACATGGCCGTGAGATGGGCCGATATGCGTTGCTGCCGAATGTTCAATGCTTGGCTCTCTGCCGCGGTTTTCCCTTCTGCTTCGCCGATGCAAATTCTCTGAGCTGCGTTTCGCTCATCGAGTCGTACATCGATTTCGAAGCGCCCTTTAACGACCCGGGACTTCTATCCCCGCGCTTTGCGGAAAGTGCAGCGCCGGCTGCCATTTGCTGTGCCTTGGATTTAGCAGGCATGTCGACCTCCGTGTGTGCAACGTCTGTCAGCACCGTCCGCTGCCGCAATGGCGCCGACGGCATTCGTGCGGTAGGTGTCGCAAGCCGCGTGCCTATGGGCTGATCGCACGAGCCAAATTCCTGGCGGCCGGCATGGCACGATGACCGCACGATTCTCATCTGGAGAGCGCTGACCTAGGCATAGGCATTGCGTGGCATCTTCTTGGAACCACGCTTGCCGGAGA
>NZ_JBKBCT010000020.1:0-51462 GCF_050871525.1 Kineococcus auxinigenes
GCTCGACGCGCACCGGCACCTGCACCGTGCGGACCTCGGAGACGACCTCCTTGCGGATGCGCACGCGCTCGCTGGGCACGCGCACCCGCTGCACACGCAGCTCCTCGGCCGAGCGGACGACCTCGGCGTGCTCCTCGCTCAGGAGCGGTCGCGCTTCGTGGTGGCCTCCTGGCCGGCGTCGAGGTCGATGTGCTCCTCGCGCACCTCGGCGGAGACGCTCTGCTCCTCCTGCACGGTCTGCGTGCCCAGACGCACCCGCTCCACCGGCACCGTCTCCTTGGCGGCCACCGCGCGCTCCTCGTGCAGCGTCACCTCGTGCTCCTCCTCGGTCAGGTCCCCACCCGACATCGCCGCACCACGGTTGGCCTCGGTGATCGGCTCACGCTCGACCACGACCTCCTCGCGGTTCACCGGCACGCTGCGGGTCACGGTCTCGCTGGTGATGTACTTGCGCAGCCGCGCCCGGCCCGCCTCACGGGACTCCTTGGCCACGTGCAGCTCCTCCTTCGAGCGCGTCATGGCGTCATCGGTGTTCGGCCCGGAGGTGTCGTGACCGGCCCCGCGCACCCCGGCGTCCGTGGTCCCGGTGGTGCCCACCGTGCCGGTGGTGCCGGTGGTGGTCGTGGTGTCGGTGACGGTGCCACCGGAGGAGGAGATGCCGTAGTAGCGGTACAGGTCGTCCTCGTCCGCCTCGCTCAGCTCGTGACCGGGGTCGTGGTGCGGAGCGTCCTTGACCATGGACTTCTCGAACGGCACCGTGATGGTGTCACCGCTGACCGTGGCCGAGGACAACGGGATCAGGGAGACGTTCGAACCGAACAGGCCCGTCTTCACCGACACCCACTCCGGCTGGTTCGTCGCGTTGTCCAGGTAGACCTCGTCGACCTTGCCGATCTTGTCGCCGTCCGTGCCGGTGACCGTGGCGCCGTAGAGCTCCTCGACGGAGTTCATGCCGGAGATCATGTCGTGCCCCTTCCGTTGGACGTCTTGGCAGTTTCGCCAATCCCTTGCCAACGACAGGGGTACCCGGGTCGGGGGGGCTCAAACGGGGACGTCCGCGGAACTTCCGGTGGGCTCGCGGAACCCCTCACAGCAGCGCGGTGAACAGCGGCACCAGGCGCTCGTCGTCGGTGAGCGCACCGTGCTGGCCGATCAGCCGCAGCACCTGCGGGCGCGCGCGGGCGGAGTCCACCACCGCGGTGGGTCCGGTCATGACGGCGAGCACGTCGCCGATGCGGCCGGCCACCTGCTCCTCGACCGGCCCGAACCAGCCGGCGGCGACGGCCTCGGCGCGGGTGAGGACGCGCGCGACCCCCTCCAGCCTGCTCGCCCAGGCGCGGGCGACGGCCTGCGCGGCACCGGGCTCGGTGTACAGCTGCACGGCGCGCGGTTCCCCGCCGACGTGCCGCACGCCCTCGCGCAGGCCGGGCTCGTGGGCCAGGTCCAGGCGTTGCGGGGCCTGCACGTCGACCATGCCGTGGTCGGCCGTGACCAGCAGCAGGGTGCCCCGCGGCAGGCGGCGGGTCAGCTCGGCGACGGCGGCGTCCACGCGCGCCAGCTCCTCGCCCCACTGCCAGGACCCCACGCCGTCGCCGTGACCGGTGTGGTCCAGCCGGCCCCAGTAGACGTAGGTGAGCCCGCGCGGTGCGGCGCGCACCGCGGCGACCGCGGCGTCGACGCGCGCCTCCAGCCGTTCGGGGGTGCCCACGAAGCGCCCGCCGCGCAGCGCGGCCTCGGTCAGGCCGGAACCGTCGAAGTGCGGCGGCGCCACGCGCGTGACGGGCACGCCGGCAGCGGCGACCTGCTGGAAGACGGTGGTGTGCGGCTGCCAGCGGCGCGGGTCCACGGGCCCGTCCCACTGCAGCTGGTTCAGCAGCGCGTCGCGGTCGGGGTCGAGGACCTCGTAGCCGACCAGCCCGTGCGACCCGGGCGGCAGGCCGGTGCCCAGCAGGCCCATGCTCGTGGCGGTCGTCGTGGGGAACCCCGCGGTGAGCACGCGGTGGCCCCCGTCGGCGCGCCAGCGGCGCAGCGCCGGCACGTGGCCGGAACGCTCCTGCAGGGCCCGCTCCCCCATGCCGTCGACCAGGAGCAGGCACACCCGCTCGGCCGGGGGCAGGTCCAGGCCGGGGCCCGGTCCGGGGCCGGTGGTCACGCCCAGGGAGCGGGCGGCGGCCGGCAGCAGCTCGGCGAGGGTGTCGCGGCCGTACGCGGGCACCGGCAGGGCCGCACCCGCGACGCCCGGCGGCACGCTCACGACGGGACCACCACGAGGTCGCCGCGCCGTCAGCGCGACGTGGCGGCCGACAGGGCGCGGGCGAACGCGACGGCCGCCGCCACCGCGTCGGCGCCCTCGGCGGCCCCGGCCACCCGCACGGTCAGGTCGTCGCCGGTCAGGGTGCCCGTGTAGCCGTGGTCGGCCTCGCAGTCGGGGTCCGGGCAGCTGGCGGGTTCGAGGTCGACGCGCTGCACCGCACCCCAGCTGATCGTCAGGCTGACCTCCGCGGGCACGGAACCGGGCCGGTGGTCGGCGGGGCGGGTGACGACCTGGGAGACCACGACGGAGGCGACCTGCTCCAGGGGGACCGACTCGGTGGAGCACACCGCGTACGGCTCCGGGGACGTCTCGTCCGGGCCGTGGTCGTCGGCGTGCGCGACGAGCAGGCGCGTGGCGGTGGTGGTCAGGACGGTGACGTGCCGGCGCACCTCGTTGGCGTCGAAGGTCGTCTCCTGGTGCACCAGGTGCGCCTCGACCTCCTCCTCGGCCAGCGCGGTGAGCAGGCTGTCGGCGACGACGGCCGGGTAGTAGCCGGCGCGCTCGAGGTCGGTCAGGAGCCGGGGCGGCAGCTCGCCGGGTGCGGTCGCCGGGCCCCCCTCGGGGCCGGGGGTGCCGCTGGTGCCGTGCCCGGACCGCCGGGAGTGGGTGCGCTCGCGCATCCCCCCATCCTCCCCCACCGCGGGCACCACCGGCGCCCACCCCGCTCGGCGGGCCGTCGCGTCAGTCGGCGTCGAGCAGCAGCTCGCGCTCGCCCAGCGGCTGCACCGGCCGGGAGTTCTCCTCGATCACGGACCGGAAGTCGGCCAGCTGCTCCGCGGAGACCTCGACGGGCTGCTGCACGACGAACCAGGACACCCCCTCCGTGCACGGCGGGGTCGTCAGCGACCCGGTGTAGCGGTACGTCCGGCGGTCCTGCGGCAGCAGCGCGGCGGTGTCGAAGCCGGAGAGGGTGGCCTGCTCGCTGGTGTCCGCGGGCAGCTGCTCGAAGTACTCCGCCAGCGCGCTGTCGGCGGCCCCCTCCTGCAGCAGGACCCCCACCACCGCCACGGCCCCGGACTCGTCGGTGTGGACGAGGTGCAGCTCACCGGCGTACGTCTGCCCGGCCACCGTGTGCTCGGCCGGCTCGTGCAGGTGGAACTGGGTCAGGGCGTACGTCTCGCCGTCCACGGTCATCGTGGACCCGGACGGCTCGACGCCCTGCACGGTGTGCACGGTGTTCTTCAGCTCGACGTCCCCGGTGACGTAGTCGAACCGCGGGTCCGGCAGCGGGACGGTGCTGGCGCCCGCCAGGTCGATCGGCGACTGCTGCGTCGCGTCGGCGCACTCGGCGTAGTCCTCGGACAGCGAGGCCCAGTTCGCCGGCCCCAGCTCCCCCTCGTACTCGAACTCCACGGCGCGCTGGGCGCCGGCGGACTGGACCGCGGCGGGGACCGTCGAGCTCGGGGAGGCGCTCGCGGAGGAGCTGCTCGCGGAGGAGGTGGCGCCCTCGTCCGCCCCGCCGCACGCGGCGGGCAGGACGACGGCGGCGCCGAGGGCCAGGGCTGCGGGGACGCGGTGACGCACGGGGTTCCTCCGGGGCGGACGGGGCCGGTACGCCTCGACACGCTGGCACCCCCGTGCGCGTCCGGCTCGGTGGGGCGTGTCGCGGCGGGCGGACCCCGCGCGGGGTGCCCCTACGTGGGCAGGGTGCGCCGGTCGGGGTCGGCGCGCCCCTGCGGCGGGGCGAGGACCACCTCGGCGCCCAGCACGCGCGCGCCGCGCTCGGCGACGAGCACCGGCGACAGGCGCATCTCGGCGACCTCCGGCAGCGCGTCTGCCAGCACCGCCACCCGGGCGACGACGTCCTCGAGCGCGTCGACGTCCATCACGGGGGTGCCGCGGTGCCCGAAGAGCTTGGGGGCGGCCTTCACCGAGCGGACCAGGTCGGCGACGTCCACGTCGGTCAGCGGCGGGATGCGGTAGGCGACGTCACCCATGAGGTCCAGGGGGTCGCCCTCCACGCCGAAGCTGACCACGGGCCCGAACAGGGGGTCCTCGGTGCTGCGCACCATGCACGGCACCCCCTGCCCGGCCATGCGCTGCACGGCCAGCACGTCCGCCCGCCGGCCGAAGACCTGGCGCATGTCGGCGACGGCCTCGGCGAGGGCGGCGGCGTTGGTGATGCCCAGGCGCACGCCCCGCAGGTCCTGCCGGCCGGCCAGCTCCTCCCCGACGGTCTTCAGCGCCACCGGCCAGCCCAGCCGTGCGGCGGCCTCGACGGCCTCCTCGACGCTGCGGACCTCCGCGCGGGCCAGCAGGTCGATGCCGCCGGCGGCCAGCAGGGCGCGCGTCTGCTCGGGGTCGAGCGTCGCCCCGTCGGGGGCCTGCGCCAGCACCCGCTCCACCAGGGCGCGGGCGGCGCGCAGGTCCACGCCCTGCGGCGCCAGCGGGTGGCCGCGGTCGCGGCGGCGCCACTGCGCGTAGCGCACGACGGCGGCCAGGGCGCGCACCGCGTCCTCGGGGGTGGGGTAGGAGGGCACGACGGGCGCGTCGGCGAGCGCCTCGGCGGGGGCGCCGGGACCGGTGGCGCCGGCGAGCGCCGCGGAGACGGCCCGGGTGCCCAGGAAGCAGGTGACGGTGGTCTTGGCGCCGGCCGCGGCGGTGCGGGCCACGGCGGCGGCCACCGCCGGGTCCGGTTCGGGGGTGGGCGGCACCCAGCTGGCCACCACGGCGTCGACGTCGGGGTCGGCGAAGGCCGCTTCCAGGGCTGCCGTGAAGGACTCCACGCCCGCGTAGGGGGCGACCGCCACGGGGCCGTGGGCGACCTGCAGGCCCCAGCTGACGCAGGCGTCGGCGGCCAGGGTGCCCAGGGCGTCGGAGTTGCCGACGATGGCCACGCGCGCGCCCTCCGGCAGCGGCTGGTGGACGGCGACCTGGGCGACGTCGAACAGCTGGTGCACGTTCTCCACGCGGATGACGCCGGCCTGGCGCAGCATGCTGTCGACGGCCTCGAAGGGGGCGCGCGAGGCGCGCACGGCGTGCCCGGGCGGCACGCCGAAGCCGGAGGCGCCGGACTTGACGACGACGACGGGCTTCTTGCGCGCCAGGGTGCGCGCGACCCGGCTGAACTTGCGGGGGTTGCCGATGCTCTCCAGGTACAGCCCCACGGCGGAGGTGGCGTCGTGGTCGAGCCAGAACTGCATGAGGTCGTTGCCGGAGACGTCGGCGCGGTTGCCGGCGGAGACGAACGTGGACAGCCCCAGGCCGCGGCGCTGCGCGGAGGACAGGACCGTCACGGCCAGCGCACCGGACTGGCTGAACAGGCCGAAGCGGCCGGCGGGCGGCACCTGGCCGTACAGCGAGGCGTTCAGCCGCACCGCGGGGTCGGTGTTGACGACGCCGTAGGAGTTCGGGCCCACCACGCGCATGCCGTTGGCGCGGGCGATGCGCACCAGCTCGCGCTGCAGAGCCAGGCCCTCGGGGCCGGTCTCGGCGAAACCGCTGGAGACGACGACGAGGCCGCGCACGCCCATCGAGGCGCAGTCGGCGACGGTGGGCACGACGGCCGCGGCGGGCACGGCCACGACGGCCAGGTCCACCGGGCCGGGCAGGTCGCGCACCGAGCGCAGCACGGGAACGCCCAGCAGCAGCTCGCCGGGGGCGGCCTCGGCGTTCACGGCGTGCACGGTGCCGGCGAACCCGCCGGTGACGACGTCGGCGAGCAGGCGGTGCCCCACCGAGCCGGGGGTGCGGCTGGCCCCCACGACCACCACGGAGGACGGTGAGAGCAGGGCCTGCACGCTGCGCGCCTCGGCGCGCTGCTCGCGCGCGCGCATGACGTCCACGGAGCGTTCGGTGGGGTCGATGTCGAAGGAGACCTCCAGCACGCCGTCGGAGTAGCCCTGGCGGACCTCGAAGCCGGCTTCGCGGAAGACGCCGATCATCTTGGCGTTCTGCGGCAGGACGTCGGCGGTGAAGCGGCGGATGCCGCGCTCGCGGGCGGCGGCGGCCAGGTGCTCCAGCAGGACCGAGCCGAGGCCGCGGCCCTGGTGGGCGTCGGAGATGTTGAAGGCGACCTCGGCGGCGCGCGGCGCGCCGGCTCGCACGGGGGTGGCGTCGAAGCGGGCGATGCCGACGATGTCCTCGCCCACGGTGGCCACGAGCGCGACGCGGTCGACGTGGTCGACGTTGGTGAAGCGCTCCAGGTCGCGGCTGGACAGGCGCGGCATGGGGGCGAAGAAGCGCAGGTAGCGCGACTCCTCCGACTGGCGCGAGTGGAAGGCGGCGACGAGGTCGGCGTCGGAGGGGCGGATGGGGCGGACGTGCGCGGTGGCCCCGTCGCGGAGCACGACGTCCGCTTCCCAGCGGGTCGGGTAGCCCACCGGCGGCAGCGGCACCATGCCCGCCACCCTAGTGGGGCCCCGTCGCGGGGGTGGGAGGGTGGGCCGGTGGACTTCGCCGAGGTGCTGCGCCGGCGGCGCATGGTGCGCGGCTACGACGCCCGGCCGGTCGAGCGGGGCGTGCTGGAGCGGGTGCTGTCGGCGGCGCTGCGCGCACCGTCGGCGGGCAACAGCCAGGGCCGCGACCTGCTGGTGCTGCGCGCGCCGGGCGACCGGGAGGCGTTCTGGGAGCTGACCACCCGCGGGCGCCCGGGCCCGGCGGACGCGTGGCTGACGGGGATGCGCACCGCTCCGGTGCTGGTGCTGCTGCTGGCCGACCCCGGCGCCTACGCCGAGCGCTACGCGCGCCCGGACAAGCCCGGCCCGGACCGCGACGCGGCGGCGTGGGAGGTGCGCTGGCCGGACGTCGACACCGGGATGAGCGGTCTGCTGCTGCTGCTGGCCGCCGTGGACGCCGGGCTGGGCGCGTGCCTGTTCGGGGTCCCGGCGGCGGCGCACCCGGCGGTGCGCGAGCGCTTCGGGGTGCCGCCCGGGCGGCGGCTGGTGGCCGCCGTGAGCCTGGGGCACCCGGCACCGGGTGAGGCGTCGCGGCCCTCGCAGCGGCACCGGCGGACCCTGGCCGACAGCGCCCACGACGGCGCGTTCGGCGCGCCCTGGGGCGGCTGACCGGCCCGGCCCGGCCCGCGCACCGCGGCGCCGCGGCCGCCGCCGTGCGCGGGGGTGTCGGCCGTGGGCGGCAAGATGGGGGTCATGGCACGACGCACGTCCCCTCCCCCGCCGCCGGACGCTCCCGAGCGCATCGTCGACATCGACGTCGAGCAGGAGATGCAGGGGGCGTTCCTGGAGTACGCGTACTCCGTCATCTACTCCCGGGCCCTGCCGGACGCGCGCGACGGGCTGAAGCCGGTGCAGCGGCGGATCCTCTACATGATGCAGGACATGGGCCTGACGCCCGAGCGCGCGCACGTGAAGTCCGCGCGCGTGGTGGGCGAGGTGATGGGCAAGCTGCACCCGCACGGCGACGTGGCGATCTACGACGCGCTGGTGCGCCAGGCGCAGCCGTTCACGATGCGCGTGCCGCTGGTGGACGGGCACGGCAACTTCGGCTCGCTGGACGCCGGCCCGGCCGCGCAGCGCTACACCGAGGCGCGCCCGGCACCGGCGGCGCTGCTGATGACGACGGGCCTGGACGAGGACGTCGTGGACTTCGTCCCGAACTACGACGACCGGCTGAAGGAACCCGGCGTGCTGCCGGCGGCGTTCCCGAACCTGCTGGTCAACGGCGCCAGCGGCATCGCGGTCGGCATGGCCACGAACATGCCGCCGCACAACCTCGGCGAGGTGATCGCCGCGGCCCGCCACCTGCTGAAGCACCCGGACGCCGACCTGCCGGAGCTGATGCGGTTCGTGCCCGGCCCGGACTTCCCCACCGGCGGCAGGGTCGTCGGCCTGGAGGGCATCCGCGACGCCTACGCGAACGGGCGCGGCACGTTCCGCACCCGCGCCGCGGTGCGGGTGGAGAACGTCACCGCGCGCCGCAAGGGCATCGTCGTCACCGAACTGCCCTACGGGGTGGGCCCGGAGCGGCTCACGGAGAAGATCGCCGACAGCGTCAAGGCGAAGCGGCTGCAGGGCGTGGCCGACGTGGTGGACCTCTCGGACCGCACCCGGGGCCTGCACCTGGTCATCGAGGTGAAGAACGGTTTCGTGCCCGAGGCGGTCCTGGAGCAGCTGTACCGGCTGACGCCGATGGAGGAGACCTTCGGCATCAACAACGTCGCCCTCGTCGAGGGCCAGCCGCGCACGCTGGGGCTGAAGGAACTGCTCGAGGTGTTCATCGCGCACCGCGTCGACGTGGTGCGCCGGCGCACCGCGTACCGGTTGCGGCGCAGGGAGGAACGCCTGCACCTGGTCGACGGCCTGCTGGTGGCGATCCTCGACATCGACGAGGTCATCGCCATCGTGCGCTCCTCCGACGACGCGGCCGCGGCGCGCGCGCGGCTGACGCAGGTGTTCGACCTGTCCGAGACGCAGGCCGCCTACATCCTGGACATGCAGCTGCGGCGGCTGACGAAGTTCTCCCGCATCGAGCTCGAGCGCGAGCAGGAGGAGCTGAACCGGCAGATCGCCGAGCTGCGGGCGGTCCTCGCCGACGAGGGCAGGCTGCGGAAGCTGGTCGGCGACGAGCTGGCGCAGGTCGCCGCCGAGCACGGCACGCCGCGGCGCACCGTGCTGCTGACCTCCAGCGGGCCGGCCACGGGCGCGGTGGCGGCGCTGGAGGTGGCCGACGACCCGTGCACGGTGCTGATGTCCTCCACCGGGCTGCTGGCGCGCACGGACGCGGCCGAGCCGCTGGGCACCGAGGGCCGGCGCACCCGCCACGACCTGGTGGTCTGCGCGGCACCGGCCACCGCGCGCGGGCACGTCGGGGTCGTCACCTCCGCCGGGCGCCTGGTGCGGCTGCCGGTGCTGGACCTGCCGGTGCTGCCGCCGACGAACGGCCGCCCGACCCTGTCCGGCGGGGTGGCGGTCAAGGAGTTCCTGACCCTGGCCAAGGGCGAGCGCGCGCTGGGCCTGGTACCGCTGCCGGTGCCGGGGGTGGAGGACCCGGACGACCCGGGTTTCGCGCTGGCCACCGCCACGGGCGTCGTCAAGCGGCTGGTGCTGGAACCCCTCGGCAACCGCGAGGAGGTCGACGTCATCGCCCTGAAGGACGTCACCGCCCGCCGCAAGGACGAGGTCGTCGCCGTCGCGCAGCTGCGCACCGGCTCCGAGGACCTGGTGCTCATCACCTCCGACGCGCAGCTGCTGCGCTTCAGCGCCTCGCTGGTGCGCCCGCAGGGCCGCGGTGCGGCGGGGGTGGCGGGGGTGCGGCTGTCCCCGGGTGCGCAGGTGGTGTCGATGACGGCCGTGGACGCCGACGACCCGGACGCGGTGGTGGTGACCGTGGCCGGCGACTCCGGGGCGCTGCCGGGCACCCAGCTGGGTTCGGCGAAGGTCACGCCGCTGTCGGAGTACCCCGCCAAGGGCCGGGCCACCGGCGGGGTGCGCTGCCACCGCTTCGCCCGCGGCGAGGACGTGCTGCTGCTGGCGTGGGCCGGGCACGGCCCGGCGGAGGCGGCCACGCCCACCGGCACGGCGGTGGCGCTGCCGGAGGGCCCCGGGCGCCGCGACGGCACGGGCACGGCGCTGGACAAGCCCGCCGCGGCGATCGCCGGCCCGCCGCTGCTCTGAGCCGCGGGCACCGCGTGGTGGGTCGCGACGGCGTCCCGCCCCACCACGCGGTGCCCGGGCCGACCACGGGTGCTGGAGAACCTCTCCACGTTCCGCGGCGAGCCCGGGCACGAGGTCGTCCACGTCTTCGCGGTGCCCGGCGAACCCCTCGCCGCGCTGCCCGAGAGGACGTCCCGCCCGTGCTGGACACCGGTGAACCCGTGCGGTGGGTGGCCCTGGAGGAGTTCGACGACGAGGCGTTCCCCCTCTTCCCCTCCGGGGCGCTCGCACTGCTGCGCGCGGACGCCCGCCGCGACGTCCCCGCCGGCTGCGGGTGCGCTCGGGAGCAGCACCTGCTCGGATGAGCGCGGTACCCGCCGGTGGACGGCGGGCGGAGGACGGAGGACGCGTGGGCGCGGGCAGGAGCACGAGCAAGGACCTCGGTGCGGTCGACCCGTGGGCGGTGCACGAGGGCGAGCTGGACGTCTCGGCCCTGGAACGCACCGAGTCGCTGTTCGCGCTGGCGAACGGACGGCTCGGGGTGCGCGGCTCGCTGGACGAGGGCTCTCCCAGCGGCAGCCCGGGCACGTACCTCAGCGGTGTGCACGACCTCTGGCCGATGGCCTACCCCGAGTACAGCTACGGGTACCCGCAGGTCCAGGAGCGCATCGTCGCGGTCCCCGACCCGAGCCTCGTGGAGCTGTTCGTGGGCCCGGAGCGCTTCGACGTGCGCACCGGTGAGCTGCACGCCCACGAGCGCACCCTGGACCTGCGCTCGGGCACGCTGCGCCGCGCGGCGGAGTGGAGCTCGCCCGACGGCGCGCGGGTGCGGGTCCGCTCGGAGCGGCTGGTGCCGCTGGAGCGGCCCGGCCTGTTCGCCGTGGACCACCGCGTGCAGGCGGTGGACGAGGCGCTGGAGGTGGAGGTGCGCTCGGCGGTGGTGTGCAGCCCGCAGCTGCACCGCCCCCGCACCGAGGCGGTCGCGCGCGGCGGCACCGTGCGCCAGCGCACCGACGGCAGCGCGCTGGCGGTGGCCGTGCTCGTGGACCACGACGTCACCGGACCCGCCGAGACGGAGGTGCGCACCCACGCCACCGCCGACCGGGTCGTCACCACGGCGCACGTGCACCTGGAACCGGGCCAGGAGCTGCGGGTGGTGAAGGTCGCCGCCCTGGGCTGGGCGCCGCAGGACACGCGCCACGAGCTGCTGCCGAAGCTGCGCACCGCGCTGGAGGCGGGCCTGCGCGACGGCTTCGAGCACCTGGCCGCGCAGCAGCGCGCGGTCCTGGACGAGTTCTGGGAGCACGCCGACGTGCGCGTCGACGGCGACGAGCAGCTGCAGCAGGCGGTGCGGTTCGCGCTCTTCCACGTCCTGCAGGCCGCCGCGCAGGCCACCGACCGCGGCATCCCGGCCAAGGGGCTGACCGGCACCGGCTACGACGGGCACACCTTCTGGGACACCGAGGTGTTCGTCATGCCGATGCTCAACCACGTGTGGCCCCAGGCGGCCGCCGAGGCGCTGCGCTGGCGGCACGCGATGCTGCCGGCGGCGAAGGAGCGCGCCGCCGAGCTGGGCCTGGCGGGGGCCACGTTCCCGTGGCGCACCATCACCGGCCGGGAGAGCTCCGGGTACTGGCCCGCCGGCACCGCGGCGGTGCACCTGAACGCCGACATCTCCGACGCCGCGGTGCGGTACGTGCACGCCACCGGCGACGACGACCTCGCCCGCGACGTGGTGACCGACGTGGTCGTGGAGACCGCCCGCTCGTGGGTGGTGCTGGGCCGCGAGGACGCGCAGGGGCGCTTCCACGTCGACGGGGTCACCGGGCCGGACGAGTACAGCGCCCTGGTGGACGACAACGCCTACACGAACCTCATGGCCCAGGCGAACCTGCGGGCCGCCGTGGAGTTCGCCGGGCGCTTCCCCGAGCGCGCCGACGCCCTGGGCGTCACCGGCGAGGAGGTGCGGCGGTGGACGCAGCTGGCCGACGCGGTGCACGTGCCGCGCGACCCGGACACGGGCGTGCACGCGCAGGACGAGGGTTCAACCCGCCGCAAGCGGTGGGACTTCGAGGGCACCTCGCCGCAGCAGTACCCGCTGGCCGACCACTTCCCGTACTTCAGCCTGTACCGGCGCCAGGTCGCCAAGCAGGCCGACCTGGTGCTGGCGCTGCAGCTGCGCCCGGAGGCCTTCACGCTGGAGGAGAAGCGCGCCGCCTTCGAGTACTACGAGGCCCTGACCGTGCGCGACTCCTCGCTGTCCGCGTCGGTGCAGGCGGTCGTGGCCGCGGAGGTCGGGCACCTGGACCTGGCCGCTGACTACGCCCGCGAGGCGGCGTTCGTGGACCTGCACGACCTGCGCGGCAAGACCTCCGACGGGCTGCACATCGCCTCCCTGGCGGGCGCCTGGCAGGCGCTGGTGGCCGGTTTCGGCGGGATGCGCGACGCCGACGGGCGCCTGGCGTTCGCCCCGCGCCTGCCCGACGGGCTGGACGGGCTGTCCTTCCGCACCCGGCACCGCGGTTCCTGCCTGGAGGTCAGCGTCACCCGCGAGCGGGCCACCTACGCCGTGCTGAGCGGCGGGCCGGTCGACACCAGCCACCACGGCGAGCCCTTCACCGTGGAACCGGGTTCCCCGCGCACCCTGGACGTGCCACCCGCGCCCGACCTGCCCCGCCCGGAGCAGCCGCCCGGGCGCGATCCGCGCGAGCTGCGCGAGCGGGCGGGCTGACCCCCTCCCCGCGCACCCCGCGCCGGTGAACTCCGTGTTTCCCCGCGGCGCGGCGCGGTGGCGTCCGGCGGCGGACGGGGGTAGGTCTGCTGGGCATGGCAGAACCAGGCACCCCGCCCCGGCAGGACCCCGCCGAGCCCGCCGCGCCCGACCGCACCTACCTGGCCTCGCTGCTGGCCGGCGTGCAGCGGGCCGCGGCGAGCGCCACCCCGCTGGGCAGCGGGTTCGCCGGTGCCCCGCCGGAACTGCTGGACGCCACCGAGGCGGCCGTCGAGGGCCTGAGCGAGCAGTTGCTGGAGCTGAGCCACCGGCTGCACGCGCACCCGGAGGAGGCCTTCGGCGAGCACGCCTCGGTGCGCGCGGTGGCGGACCTGCTGGCCGGGCGGGGCGTGGACGCGCAGGTGGGCGTGCACGAGCTGGACACGGCGCTGCGCGCGTCCGTCAGCGCCGGTGACGGCCCGACGGTGGCGGTGCTCGCCGAGTACGACGCGCTGCCGGGCATCGGCCACGGCTGCGGGCACAACGTCATCTGCGCGAGCGCGGTCGGCGCGTTCCTCGGCGTCGTCGACGCGCTGCGCTCTGGCGCGGTGGGCGGCACGGCGGTGCTGCTGGGCACGCCCGCCGAGGAGGGCGGCGGCGGCAAGGAGACGATGGCGCGCGCCGGCGCGTTCGACGGCGTGGACGCGGTGGTGATGCTGCACCCGTTCAGCTACGACGTGGCGGTGCAGCCGTTCCTGGGCCGGCGGCAGGTGCGGGTGACGTACCGGGGCGTGGCGGCGCACGCCTCCGCCCAGCCGTTCATGGGCCGCAACGCCCTGGACGCCGTGGTCGCCGGTTACCAGGGCATCGCGATGATGCGCCAGCACATCAGCCCCGCCGACCGGGTGCACGGCATCGTCCTGGACGGCGGGCAGCGCCCCAACGTGGTGCCCGAGCGGGCGGTGGCCGAGTACTACGTGCGCTCGGCGGAACCGGCGACGCTGGCGGACCTGTGCGCGCGGGTCCAGGCGGTGCTGGTGGCCGCGGCCGCGATGACCGGGTGCGGGTACGAGCTGGAGTGGGACCGCCAGCCGGCGTACCTGCCGATCCGGTCGAACCTGGAACTGGCGGCGCGCTGGACGCTGCACCAGCGCCGCCGCGGGCGCACCGCCCTGCCGCCGGGGGTGGTGCCGGAGAACCTGTCGGGCTCCACCGACCTGGGCAACGTCAGCGTGCGGGTGCCGGCGATCCACCCGATGGTCGCCGTCGCGGGGCCGGAGGTGTCCCTGCACACCGCGGAGTTCGCGCGGGCGGCCGGTTCCCCCTCGGGCGACGCGGGGGTGCTGGACGGTGCGGTGGGGCTGGCCCTGACGGCGCTGGACGTGCTGGCCGACGCGGAACTGCTGGCGGCGGTGCGCGCGGAGTTCGAGGCCGCCGGCGGGGTGCTGGACGTCGAGGGGTTCCTCTCGTGAGCCGGCGCGGGCGCACCGGCGCGCGCGGGGCGGACCGGCTGGAGGTCTCACCGACCCGCGTGGACCGGTTCCTCGGCGGCATCGAGCGGGTGGGCAACCGCATCCCGGAGCCGTTCGTGCTGTTCCTGATCCTGTTCGCGCTGCTGGCGGTGGCGAGCAGCGCCATGGCGTGGGCCGGCGTCACCGTGGAGGTCCCCGGTTCGGGGCAGGTGGACGCGGTGCGCGGGTTGTTCACCGGTGAGGGCGTGCAGTGGTTCACCACGAGCCTGGTCGACAACTTCGTGTCGTTCCCGCCGCTGGGCACCGTCGTGGTGATCCTGCTGGCGGTGGGCCTGGCGCAGCGCAGCGGGTTGATGGCGACCCTGGTGCGGGTGGCGTTCGCGGGCGCACCGCGCTGGGCGCTGCCGTACGCGGTGGCGTTCATCGGCGTCGTGGGCAGCGTCATGGCGGACTCGGTGATGATCGTCATCCCGCCGCTGGCGGCGATGGTGTTCAAAGCGGTGGGGCGGCACCCGGTGGCGGGCCTGCTGGGCGCGTTCGCGGCGGCGGGCGCCGGGTACTCCACGTCGATCGCGGTCACCAGCCTGGATGCCCTGTTCGCGGGCATCACCTCCGCCGTGGCGCAGACCCTGCCGGTACCGGGCACACCGGTGACGCCGGTGTCGAACTGGTACTACAACATCGCCAGCTCGATCGTGCTGACCCTGGTGTGCGGGCTGCTCATCACCCGCGTGCTGGAACCGGCGCTGCGCCGCGGCGGGGTGCCCACCGAGGAGCGGGCGGACGACGAGGGAGCGGCTGCGGTGCAGGACGTCGCCGACCTCACCGTCACCCCCGCCGACCGCCGCGCCCTGCGGCGCGCCGGGCTGGCGGCCCTGCTCACCGCGCTGGCGCTGACCGCGCTCACCGTCGTGCCGGGGTCCCCGATGCGCAACGAGGACGGCGGGTACCTGCCCACCTCACCGCTGCTGGGGTCGGTCGTGTTCATCGTCGTGGTGATGCTCACCGTCCCGGCCCTGGTGTTCGGCCGGGCCAACGGCACGCTGCGGCGGATCACGCAGGTGCCCGCCGCGATGGCCGACGCGGTGAAGGACATGGCGCCGTTCATCGTCCTGGCGTTCGTGCTGGGTCAGTTCATCGCGCTGTTCACCTGGAGCCGGGTGGGCACCTGGATGGCGGTGGCGGGGGCGAGCGCGCTGCGCTCGCTGGACCTGACGGGTTACGAGGCGATCGTCGCGTTCGTGGCGCTGGCCAGCGTGCTGAACCTGTTCATCATCTCCGGGTCGTCGATGTGGACGATCATGGGTGCGGTGTTCGTGCCGCTGTTCGCGCTGCTGGGGTACGAACCGGCGTTCACGCAGGCGGCGTTCCGCGCGGGGGACTCCGCCACGCAGATCCTGACGCCGCTGAACCCGTACATCGTGGTGGTGCTGGCGATGCTGCGCCGCTACGAACCGCAGGCCGGGCTGGGGACTCTGATCTCGCGGTTCCTGCCCTTCACGATCTGCTTCTGGATCTCGTGGATGGCGCTGCTGACGCTCTGGTTCTTCCTCGGGCTGCCGCTGGGGCCGGGGACCGACGCGCGGTTGTGAGGGGCCGTGCGCCGGGGTGCGCGCGTCTCGACGCGCGCACCCCGGCGTCACAACGCCCGCACCTCCGCGTCGGCCAGGGCCAGCGCCGCCTCGCGCGCGTCCTCGGGCGAGTCGGCGGCCAGGGCCGCGCGGGCCATCTCGCGGCAGGTGGCGGCGGTGGTGCGCGCCAGGGCGAAGCGGACGGCGGGCACGGCGGCCGGGGCCATCGACAGGCTGGTCACCCCCAGGCCGACGAGCACCAGGGCCAGCAGCGGGTCGCGGGCGGCCTCTCCGCACACGCCCACGGGCCTGCCCGCCGCCGCACCGGCCTCGCCGGTCAGGCCCACGAGCTGCAGCACGGCCGGCTGCCAGGGGTCGAGCAGTTCGGCCAGCTCCCCGGCGAGGCGGTCGGCGGCCATGGCGTACTGGGTGAGGTCGTTGGTGCCGATGCTGACGAAGTCCAGCCCGGCGGCCAGCAGCGCCTCGGCGCGCAGGGCGGCGGCGGGCACCTCCACCATGGCGCCGACGGTGCGCAGACCGGCGGCTCGGGCCTGCGCGGCGAAACCCGCCGCCTCGGCGGGGGTGGCGACCATGGGGGCCATCACCCACGGGTCGGTGCCGGTGCGCTGCGCGGCGGCGGCCAGGGCGCGCAGCTGGGTGGTCAGCAGCTGCGGGTGGCGCCGGGCGGTGCGCAGGCCCCGCACGCCCAGGGCGGGGTTCTCCTCCGGCTCCACCTCGACGAAGGCCAGCGGCTTGTCGGCGCCGGCGTCCAGGGTGCGCACCACGACCTTGCGGCCGGCGAACGCGGCCAGCACGCGGGCGTAGGCGTCGGTCTGCTCCGCCTCGGTGGGCTCGGCGGTGCGCTCCAGGAAGAGGACTTCGGTGCGGAACAGGCCCACGCCCTCCACGGCCGCGGCGCCCGCGGCGGTGGCGGCGCGCTCGGCGTCCTCGACGGCGCCGACGTTGGCGAGCAGCTGCACGGCCACGCCGTCGGCGGTGCGGCCGGGACCGCCCGGGGCCTGCGCGAGCGCGGCGCGGGCGGCGCGGCGCGCCTCGACGGCCTCGACCAGCTCGGCGGAGGGGTCGGGCGTGACGGTCCCCTCGCGGGCGTCCAGCACCACGCGCTCACCGGCCGGCAGGGCCAGGGCGCCCGCGACGCGCACCACGCACGGCACGTCGAGCTGCGCGGCGATGATCGCGGTGTGGCTGGTCGGTCCGCCCAGCTCGGTGACGATCCCGACGACCTTCGCCAGGTCCAGGGTGGCGGTGTCGGCGGGCGCCAGGTCGGCGGCCACGACGACGGAGGGGCCGTGCAGGTCGGGCACGCCCGGCTGCGGCAGCCCCAGGACGTGGGCGACGACGCGGTCGCGCACGTCGCGCAGGTCGGTGACCCGCTCGGCCAGGTACGGGCCGGAGGCTGCGAGGAGTTCGCAGAAACCCTCCACGGCGGCGTCGACCGCGCTCGCGGGACCGGTGTCGGCGGCGATGCGCCGCTCGACGTCGCCCATCAGGCCGGGGTCCTGCGCCATCAGCGCGGTGGCCTGCAGGACGTCGGCGGTGGTGCCGCCGGCCGCGGCGGCCCGCTCGCGCAGCGTGGTGGCCACGGCGGCGAACGCCTCGCGCACGGCGGCGGTGGCGGTGGCCGGGTCGGCGGCGGGCGGCTCGTCGGCCGGCGGACGGGCGGCGGGGGCGACGAGCACGACGGTGCCGACGGCGGCGGAGGTGCCGACGCCCACGCCGGTCAGCACGGCGGGCGTCGCGGGTTCGGTGAGCGTCACGGCGGGTCCTCGGTCTCGTCGTCGGTCGGGTCTGGTGGGAACGCGCTGGGTCGTGGGCTCAGGCGGCGTCGTGGTCGGTCTCGACCACGGCGGCCAGCTGCTCCAGGGCCTGGTCGGCGCCCTCGCCGTCGGCGGCCAGGGTGACGCTCTGGCCGTGCTGGGCTCCCAGGCCCATGACCATGAGGATGCTGCGGGCGTCGACGGGTGCACCGCCCTCCACCGCGATGGTGACGGGCAGGCCGGTGGCGACGGCGGCCTGGACGAACAGGGAGGCGGGGCGGGCGTGCAGGCCGACGCGGGATCCGACGACGGCGGTGCGGGTGGGCACGGGGTTCTCCTCGGGGGTTTCGGCGCGAGTTCGGGCGGGGTGTTTCACGGGTGGGGTCGCAGCCGCCCGGGGGCCCGTGCCGGGCCCCCGGGCGCGCCGGTCTCAGGCCGAGACGGGCTGGGCGCCGGCGGTGCCGGCCCGCGCGCCGGCGGGCGTGTCGGCGCCGCCGCGGTGCGCGCTCTTGAGCGCGACGACCGCCAGGCCGGTGACGACGGTGCCGATGACGATGGCGAGCAGGTACAGCAGCGGCTGGCTGACCAGGCCGAGCACGACCACGCCGCCGTGCGGGGCGCGCAGCGCGTTGCCGAACGCCATGACCAGACCGCCGGTGACGCCGGAACCCAGGATGCACGCCGGGATGATGCGCAGCGGGGCGGCCGCGGCGAACGGGATGGCGCCCTCGGAGATGAAGAACGCCCCCAGCAGGACCGCGGCCTTGCCGTTCTGCTGCTCGGCCTCGGTGAACAGGCGCTTGCGCAGGAACGTCGCCAGCGCGATGCCCAGCGGCGGGGTCATGCCGGCGGCCATGACCGCGGCCATGACCTTCAGCTCCACGGGGCTGCCGGAGGCCGCGGCGGCGGTGGCCAGGCCGGTGGTGGCGAAGGTGTAGGCCACCTTGTTCACCGGGCCGCCCAGGTCCACGGCCATCATGGCGCCCAGGATCACGCCGAGCAGGACGATGCCGGAACCGGACAGCGAGTTCAGGCCGGTGGTGAGGGAGTCCATCAGCCACTTCAGCGGCCGGCCGAGCACGACGAGCATGACGAACCCGGTGACGATCGTGGCGACCAGCGGGATGACGACGACGGGCATGATGCCGCGCACGGCGTTGGGGACCTTCAGCCGGGCCAGGCCCAGGGCGACGAAACCCCCCAGGAAACCCGCGGCCAGCCCGCCGAGGAAACCGGCGCCCACGGTCACGGCGAGCGCGCCGCCGACGAAACCGGGGGCGATGCCCGGGCGGTCGGCGATGCCGAAGGCGATGAAACCGGCGAGCACGGGGACCAGGAACCCGAAGGCCGCCTGGCCCACGACGAGCAGCAGACCGGCCCACTGCTCGCGGTCGGCGACGTCGAAGCCGTCGGCGAACAGGCCGGTGAAGTAGGCGTTCGCACCGACCCCGTCGCGGTCCAGGGCGATCTCGTACCCGCCGAGCATGAAGGCCAGGGCGATGAGGATGCCGCCGGCGGCGACGAACGGGATCATGTAGCTGACGCCCGTCATGAGCCACTGCCGCACGCGGGTCCCGACGCCGGCCCCGGCGGTGGCTCCCGCGGCGGGGGCGGCCGGTGCCGCGGGCGCGCCGGGGACGTCGCGGCCCGGCTGGACGGCGGGTCCGGCGGCGCTGCGCGCGCCGGCCGCCTCGACGGCGGCGACGGCCGCGGCCACCACGCCGGGGGCGTCGGCGACGGCCTTCTTCACGCCGACGTCGACGAACGGCTTGCCCGCGAAGCGGTCCTTGTCGCGCACCTCCAGGTCGGCGGCGTAGATGACGCCGTCGGCGGCGGCGATGACGGCCGGGTCGAACGGGGCGGAACCGGCGGCGCCCTGCGTCTCGACGCTCACCTCGTGCCCGGCTGCCTTGCCGGCCTGCTCCAGGGCCTCGGCGGCCATGTACGTGTGCGCGATGCCGGTGGGGCAGGACGTGATCGCGACGAACTTCATCGTCCGTACACCTCTTCCACGACGGTGCGGGCGATCGACGCGGCGTCGGGCGCCTCGAGCAGGGACTGGCGGAAGGAGACGTGGACCAGCTTGCGGGCCAGCGCGGCGAGGATGGTCATGTGGTCGGCCTCGCCCGTGGTGGGCGCGGCGATGAGGAAGACGAGGTTCGCCGGGCCGTCCGGCGCCCCGAAGTCGACTCGCTCGCCGGAGACCACGCGGCCGACCGCGAGGCTGGGCACGGTCACGGCCGCGGAACGCGCGTGCGGCAGGCCGATGCCGCCGGGGATGCCGGTGGCCATCTGCTCCTCGCGGGCGGCGACGTCGGCGAGGAACCGCTGCAGGTCGGTGACGCGGCCGGCGGCCTGCAGCGCCTGCGCGAGCTGACGGGTGGCGTCGACGCGGTCGCTCGCGCGCAGGTCGGCGATGACCAGCTCGGGGGTGATGAGGTCCGGGGTGTTCGCGGTGTCGCTCACGGCTGCAGGTCCTTCACGGGGGTCTCGGGGGCGGGGTTCTCGACGACGCGGACGCCGGTGGCGCCCGCGCGGGTCTGCTCGGGTCCGGGGACGGTGCTGCCGGGCAGCAGCACGGCCGCGCGTCCCCACGCGACCGCGGTGGCCAGGCGCCGCGGGGCCGGGCCCTGCTCGTGCAGGTAGCCGGCCAGGGTGCAGTCGCCCGCGCCGACGGTGCTGCGCGGCACCAGGGCCGGGCCGCCGGCCCACCAGGTGCCCTCGGCGGTGACCAGCAGGGCGCCGGCCTCGCCGAGGCTGACGAGGACGTCGCCGCACCCGCGCGCGCGCAGCTCCGCCGCGGCGGCGCGCACGTCGCCCACGGTCAGCAGCTCGCGGGCCACGAGCTCGGCCAGCTCCTCCAGGTTCGGCTTGACCACGTCCGGGCCGGCGTCGACGGCCGCGGCCAGGGCCGCGCCGGAGGTGTCGACGGCCGTGGCCGTGCCGCGCTCGCGGGCCAGGCGCACCAGGCGGGCGTGCAGGTCGGCGGGCGCGCCCGGCGGCAGGCTGCCGCTGGAGGCCAGCCAGCGCGGGGCGACGGTGAGGCGGGCGCGCACGGTGCGCAGCAGCCCCTCGACCTCCTCGGCCGCCAGGACCGGACCCGGCTCGTTGAGCTTGGTGGTGGTGCCGTCGGCCTCGACGACGGTGGTGTTGGTCCGCACGGCGCCGGCGATGGCGACGGGCACGACCTCGACTCCCTGCGGGGCGAGCATCGCCACGAGCCGGTCGCCGTCGACGCCGCCGCAGGGCAGCAGGGCCGCGGCGCGGGCACCGTGCAGGGCCAGGGCGCGGGCGACGTTGACGCCCTTGCCGCCTGCCTGCGCGCAGGCGCCGCGGGCGCGGTGCACCTCGCCGCGGGTGAGGACGTCCAGTTCCAGGGTGCGGTCGATGCTGGGGTTGGGCGTGACGGTGAGGACCGCCGCGTGCGCGGCGCTCACGCCCGCACCACCCTCGGTCCGGCGGCCTCGACGTCGGCGACGACGTCGGGGTCCGCCCCGGTGTCCGTGATCACGGTGTCGACCCCTTCCAGGTCAGCGACGTGGGCGAAGTCGTCGCGGCCGAGCTTGGAGCGGTCGGCCAGGACGACGGTGCGGCGGGCGGCACGCATGAGGGCCCGCTTGACGCCGGCCTCGGCGAGGTCGGGGGTGGTGAGCCCCCGCTCGACGCTGAGGCCGTTGGTGCCCAGGAAGCAGACGTCGGCGAAGACCTCCGCCAGCGCCCGCTCGGCCCAGGCGCCCACGGCGGCCAGGGTGCGCCCGCGCACCTGCCCCCCGACCAGGTGCAGGGTGACGTTGGAGCGGGTCGCGAGCGCCTGGGCGATCTGCAGGCCGTGGGTGACGACCACGAGCTCGCGGTCGGTGGGCAGCAGCTCCGCGAAGCGGGCCGTGGTGGTGCCGGCGTCGACCAGGACGGTGCCGCCCTCGGGCAGCTCGGCCAGGGCGGCGGTGGCGATGCGCCCCTTCTCGGCGCTGAAGACCTCCTGGCGCTCTCCCACGGCCGGCTCGGTGCCCAGGCGCTCGACGGGGATGGCGCCGCCGTGCACGCGCCGCAGCACGCCGTGGCGCTCCAGGGCCGTCAGGTCGCGGCGGATGGTCTCGGGGGTGACGTCCAGGACCTCGGCGAGCGTGGCGACCTCGACGCGGCCCGCCGCGCGGGCCCGTTCGAGGATCGCGTGGTGGCGCTCCGGTGCGTACATCGCCGACTCCGTCGTCCGTGCCGACCCGCTGAGCGGGCTCCTCCGGACCCCGAACCGGTCCGGCGTGCTCGATGATGAGCCGCAAACAAGCCCGTTGTCAACCAATCGGGCAAGAACGGGCGTGCAAGCGGACACGAAACCACAGCGGGTGGTCGTGCCCCCACGCGCAGCGCACGACGCCCCCGCGACCGGGGGTCGCGGGGGCGGGGCGAGCGGCGGGTGGCACCGCCGGTGCTCAGGCGTCGATGCGCTCGCGGTCCAGCCGCTCGGCCCCGGCGATGATGAAGTCCTTGCGGGGGGCGACGTCGTTGCCCATGAGGAGCTCGAAGACCCGCTCGGCCGCCTCGCCGTCGGCGATGGTGACCCGCCGCAGCGTGCGGTGCTGCGGCTCCATCGTCGTCTCGGCCAGCTGGTCCTCGTCCATCTCCCCCAGGCCCTTGTAGCGCTGCGGGTCCTTGTAGGTGCGCCCGCGGCGCTGCAGGTCCGCGGTGACGCGGCGCAGCTCGGCGTCGGAGTACGTGTACAGGACCTCCTTCTTCGCCCGGCCCGTGCCGTTGACCTCCAGGCGGTGCAGCGGCGGCACCGCGGCGAAGACCCGCCCGGCGTCCACCAGCGGGCGCATGTACCGGAAGAACAGCGTCAGCAGCAGGGTGCGGATGTGGGCGCCGTCCACGTCGGCGTCGGTCATCAGCACGATCTTGCCGTAGCGCACCGCCGAGAGGTCGAAGCTGCGCCCCGAGCCCGCCCCCACGACCTGGATGATCGAGGCGCACTCGGCGTTCTTGAGCATGTCCGCCACGGACGCCTTCTGGACGTTGAGGATCTTGCCGCGCAGCGGCAGCAGCGCCTGGTACTCGGAGTTGCGCGCGCCCATCGCCGTGCCCAGCGCCGAGTCCCCCTCGACGAGGAACAGCTCGGTGCGGGAGACGTCGTCGGAGCGGCAGTCCTTCAGCTTCGCCGGCAGCGAGGAGGACTCCAGGGCGTTCTTGCGCCGCTGGGTCTCCTTGTGCAACCGGGCGGAGATGCGGCTCTTCATCTCCGAGACGACCTTGTCCAGCACCAGGGACGCCTGCTGCTTGTCCTCCCGCTTGGGGGAGGTGAGCACCTCGCCGAGCTCGCGCTCGACGACCCGGCGCACGATCTGGCGCACCGCGGCGGTGCCCAGCACCTCCTTGGTCTGCCCCTCGAACTGCGGCTCGGCCAGGCGGACGGTGACGACGGCGGTGAGCCCGGCGAGGATGTCGTCCTTCTCGAGCTTCTCGTCCTTGCCCACCTTCAGGCGGCGGGCCTGGGCGTCGACCTGCTTCTTCACGGCGGCGAACAGGCCCTGCTCGAAGCCCGACAGGTGCGTGCCGCCCTTGGGCGTGGCGATGATGTTGACGAACGAGCGGACGGTGGCGTCGTAGCCGGTGCCCCAGCGCAGCGCGACGTCCACGACGCACTGGCGCTGCACGTCCTGCGGCGTCATGTGGCCGCTGTCGTCGAGCACCGGGACGGTCTCGGTGAAGACGTCCTCGCCCTGCAGGCGCCACACCGAGGTGACCGGGGCGTCCGGGGTCAGGAAGTCGGCGTACTCGCCGATGCCGCCGTCGTGCTGGAAGACCTCCTCGGTGGGCTGCTCACCGCGCTCGTCGCGCACGACGATGCGCAGGCCCGGCACGAGGAAGGAGGTCTGGCGGGCGCGCGCGGCGAGGTCCTCGTAGGAGAACGCCGCGGTCTTCAGGAAGATCTGCGTGTCGGCCCAGTACCGCACGCGCGTGCCGGTGGACCCGCGCTTGGCGCGCCCCACGACCTCCAGGCCGGTGGTGGGCGTGAACGGCGCGTCCGGGCCCTCGCCGGCGTAGCGGCCCGGCGTGCCCCGCCGGAAGCTCGTGGCGTACGTCTTGCCGCCGCGGTCCACCTCCACGTCCAGGCGCGCCGACAGGGCGTTGACCACGCTGGCGCCCACCCCGTGCAGGCCGCCGGAGGCCGAGTAGGAGCCGCCGCCGAACTTGCCGCCGGCGTGCAGGTGCGTGAAGACGACCTCCACGCCCGAGAGCCCCGTGCGCCGCTCGACGTCGACGGGGATGCCGCGCCCGTCGTCGCGCACCTCCACCGAGCCGTCGGCGTGCAGGACCACGTCGATGCGGCTGCAGTGCCCGCCGAGCGCCTCGTCGACGGAGTTGTCGATGATCTCCCACAGGCAGTGCATGAGGCCGCGCGAGTCGGTGGAGCCGATGTACATGCCCGGGCGCTTGCGCACCGCCTCCAGGCCCTCCAGGACCAGCAGGTGGGCGGCGGTGTAGCCCTCCTCCCCCTGGCCGTCCTTCGGCGCGCGGGAGCGGGGGGTCGAACTGGGGGGAGTCACCCCGGCAGGGTAGACGTCGCCCCCGACGCGGGGCGGTGCCGCGCGCGGCGCGCGGTGCGGCGCCGCCGGCGCCTCCGCCGAGAGCGAACGCACTGCTCCACCGGCGTGGGAACGCGCGCGCACCGGCGGGGGTTGGGACAGAGTGGGCGCGGGAGCACCCGCTACCGCCGCCCGCAGGACCGGAAGGAGTCGTGGAGTGACCACCACAACAGCCCTTGCCAGCGACCCGATGACGGCCGCCGACCGCTGCGACCGTTGCGGTGCCCAGGCGTACGTCCGCGCCGTGCTGGCCTCCGGGGGCGAGCTGCTCTTCTGCGCCCACCACGGGCGCGAGCACCGCGACGCCCTCCGCGAGGTCGCGCGGGACATCCAGGACGAGTCCCGCAAGCTGGCCTCCACCCCGTCGATCGCCCCGGTCGACGAGCGCTGAGGCGGCGCTGACCAGGACCGCGCAGGACCGACGAGCCCGGCGCCACCCCCGTGGGTGACGCCGGGCTCGTCGTCGTCGCCCTCGCCGTCGCGGTGGGCCTCGTCGGCGTCGTCGTGCCCGTCCTGCCGGGCACCGTCCTCATCGGCCTGGCCGTGCTGGTGTGGGCCGTCGTGCAGGGCGGGGCCGCCTGGGCGTTCTTCGCCGGCGTCGCGGCGCTGCTCGTGGCCGGGCAGGTCGCCATGTACCTCGTCCCCGGCCGGCGCCTGAGCCGCGCCGGGATCCCCCGCTCCACCCTGCTGCTCGGCGGCGCGCTCGGCGTCGTCGGGTTCTTCGTCGTGCCCGTCCTGGGCCTGCCGCTGGGCTTCGTGCTCGGCGTCTTCCTCGCCGAGCTCGCCCGCTCCTCCCGCGCCCGCCTCGGTGCGCGCAGCGCGTGGTCCTCGACCGTGCAGGCGCTCAAGGGCGTGGGGCTCAGCGTCGCCATCGAGGGCCTGGCCGGGACGCTGGCCGCCGCGGTGTGGGTGGCCGGGGCGCTCGCCCTGCGGGCCTGAGCCTCAGCCCTGCACGAGGCGCCGGCCGCCCGTCTCGCGCACCAGCAGCGCCCCGGCGAGCGAGATCAGCGCCGCCGCGCTGCAGTACCAGACGAAGCTGGCTCCCGAACCGGTCGCCCGGAACAGCCAGGCCACCACGAGCGGCGCCGTACCGCCCAGCAGGGCGTTGGCCAGGGTGTAGCTGATCGACAGCCCCGTGAACCGCACCGGCGTGGGGAACAGCTCGGCCAGCACTGCCGGCACCAGACCCATGAGCGGTGCCACCGCCAGGCCGAACAGCCCCTGCCCCAGCGCGATCGCCCAGAAGGAGCCGCGCACGTCCAGCAGGTAGGCCGGCAACGGGCACAGCACCAGCGCCACCGCGCCCACCAGCAGGAACGGCCGGCGCGCCGTGGCGTCCGACAGCCGGCCGAAGAGCAGGCTCGCCGCGGCGAAGACCGCGATGCCCACGAGGTTGCCGCCCAGCGCGGTGGTCAGCGGCACCCCGGCGGCCGTGGCGAGGAACGTGGGCACGTAGTTCTGGAACACGTACATGCTCAGCGTCGCGCCCGACACGAGGGCGGCACCGACCAGGACCGGGCGGCGGTGCGAGCGCAGCACCTCCGCTGCGGGTGCCCGGCGCGTCCGGGCGGCGCTCGCGCGCACCCGCTGGAACTCCGGCGTCTCCTCCAGCTGCAGCCGCAGGCACAGGCCGACCAGGCCCAGCGGCAGCGCCAGCGCGAACGGCACCCGCCAGCCCCACGTGAACAGCGTCTGCGGCGACAGCGAGGCCAGCAGCACCGCCACGGTCGCCAGCGCCGAGCCGATGCCGATCGTCGCGGTCTGCCAGGCGCCGAACCACCCGCGACGGCCCTCGGGCGCGTACTCGACCAGGAACGTCGCCGAGCCGCCGTACTCACCCCCGGCGCAGAAGCCCTGCACCGCCCGCAGCACCAGCAGCAGCGCCGGAGCCAGCAGGCCCGCCCGGGCGTGGGTGGGCAGCACCGCGATCAGCGCGGTGGCCAGCGCCATCGCCAGCACCGACCCGGCCAGCACGTCGCGACGGCCCACCCGGTCACCGACGTGGCTGAGCACCAGCGCCCCCACGGGCCGGGCCAGGAACGCCACCCCGAAGGTCGCGAAGGTCGCCAGGACCGCCGTGCCGGGGTCCTGCTGCGGGAAGAACACCTGCGCCAGCACGAACGCCGACGCGCCGTACAGCACGAAGTCGTACCACTCGATGACGTTGCCCACCGACGCCGCCACGAGCGCGCGCCGCGACGAGCCGCGCCCCGGCACGCCGTGCAGCCGCGGCGGCGCCACGAACCGGGCCGACGGCTCCGGCGTCCTCGTCCCCTCAACCACGGACGGCCTCCTCCTCGCTCGGGCGCCCCGCCAGGGTGCGGGTGCGCTGGGGACGGGTGCCCGCCAGGGCACCCGCGACGACGTCGGCGAGCGCCGCGACGGACGGCTCGCGCAGCACGGACAGGTGGGTGCCGGGCACCTCCTGCAGCTCCCAGGGACCCGTCAGCCACTCGCCCCAGCCCCGGGCGCGCCCGCCGCCCGGCTCGTCGGCGGCCACCACGACGACGGTGCGGCCGTCCCAGGTGCGGCCCCGGTGGCGGCGGCCGAGCACCACCCCCTGCTGGTGGAAGCGGCGGGAGCGCTCCTCACCGGGACCGCCCACCAGACCGGTCAGGGCCAGGCCGGCGGCGTGGCGCAGCCGCTGCGACGGGCTGCGCCGAGGCGCCGCGGGGCCGTGCCCGGGGGCGAAGCAGTCGACGACGACGACGAGCTCGACCTGCTCGCCCGCCGCGCGCAGCAGGTGGGCCACCTCCAGGGCCAGCAGCGCGCCCAGCGAGTGCCCGGCCAGGCGGTACGGGCCGCGGGGCTGCACCCGCCGGACGGCCGCCAGGTGGCGGCGCGCTGCGCGGGCCAGGCTCCAGTCGGGCACCCCGCCGGTCTCCAGCCGGTGCGCCTGCAGCGCGTGCACGGGGCAGACCCCGCTCAGCCGGCGCGCCAGCGGGAGGAAGCCGATGGCCAGGCCGCCGGCGCCGGCGATGCAGAACAGGGGCGGGGCGTCCACGGCCGGCACCAGCGCAGCGGTCCCGGGAGCCGGGCGGGCGCGCCCCGGACCGGCGCGGTGCCGGGCGGCGAAGAGGGCCGGGGTGGGTGCGGCGAGCAGGTCCGCCGCGGTGGCGCGCACGCCGCAGTCGTCGTGCAGGAGGGTCAGCAGGTGCTCCACGTCCAGGGAGTCGCCACCGAGCTCGAAGAAGTCGTCGTGGCGCCCGAGGCCGGTCAGCTCCAGCACGTGGCCCCACGTCTCGGCCAGCGCCCGCTCCCAGTCCCCCACGGGCTCCTCGTGCACCGCACCGGCGGCCGGCGCGGGCAGCCGGGAGCGGTCGACCTTGCCGCGCTCGGTGCGCGGCAGCTCCGCCAGCGGCAGCACGAGCTCGGGCACCGCCGGTGCCGGCAGCGCGGCGCGGGCGTGGGCGCGCAGCAGCGCCGGGCGCAGGCGCGCGCCCCGCCGGGGCACGACGTGGGCGACGAGGCGGTCACGGCCCTCCCGCCCGCCCGCGGCACCGCCCGCGTGGGCGACGACCACGACCTCGGCGACGTCGGGGTGGGTCAGCAGCACCGCCTCCACCTCCGCCGGGTCGACCCGGTGCCCGCGCACCTTCACGGTCAGGTCCATCCGCCCCAGCAGCTCCAGGCAGCCGTCGGCGCGCACCCTGGCGCGGTCGCGGGTGCGCACCAGGTGGCGGCCGTCGGCCAGGTCCTCGAAGCGCTCGGCGGTGCGCACCGGGTCGCGCCAGTACCCGCTGGGCAGGTACCTCGAGACAACCACGAGCTCACCGGCCTCCCCCGGAGCGGCTTCGCCGCCGTCGGCGCGCTCCACGCGCAGCTCCCGGTCGGCGACGGGCCAGCCGGCGGGCACGGCCGGTGCGCCGCCCAGCGCCTCGGCGTCCACCCGGAAGCTGGTCAGCAGCGCGGTCTCCGAGGAACCGAGCACGTTGAGCAGGGTGCAGCCGGGCGGCAGGGCGGCCGCGACGGCGCGCGCGTCGGCGCTGAGGAAGCGCTCCCCGCCGCTGCGCACGAGCCGCAGCGTGGGGGGCAGCGCAGCACCGGGGACGTCGACGAGGGTGCGCAGCAGGCCGGGAGTCGCCGCCAGGACGGTCGTGGCGTGCCCGGCCAGCTCGCGCAGCAGGGCCGTCGCCCCCAGGGCGCGCGGGTCCAGCAGGTGGGCGGTGGCTCCGGTGAGCAACCCGGAGACGAGTTCCGCCAGGCCCAGGCCGAAGGCCGCGGGCAGCAGCACCGCCAGGGCGTCGTCGGGGCGGCACCAGTCCGCGTCGGCGCGCAGCCAGGCGTCGTGCAGGGTGAGCCGTCCCGAGCACACCACGCCCTGGGGGCGGCCGGTGGTGCCGGAGGTGAAGACGATCGTCGCCGGGGCGTCCGGGTCCGGTGCGGGCAGGGCGCGGCTCGCGGGCGCGGCGGGCTGCTCCACCGGCACCGGTCGCAGGCCCAGTGCCACAGCCCGCGCGGAGGTGGCGCCGTCCACCACGCAGCAGCGGGCCCCGGCGGTGTCGACGACGGCGGCGAGCCGGGGACCGGGGGCGGCCGCGTCCAGGGCCACCATCGGACGTCCGGAGAGCAGGACGCCGACGGCGGCGACGGCCACGGCCTCCCCGTGCCCGAGCAGGACCGCCACGGGCTCTCCCGCCGGCACGCCGGCCAGCGCGTGCGCGAGGGCGTGCGCCCGCACGTCGAGCTCGGCGTAGGTCAGCGCGCTCGTCCCGGCCACGACCGCGGGGCGCTCAGCGGCGGCGGCGACGACGGAGCGCCAGCGCTCGGCGATGCCGGCGTCCACGGCGCACCGGGGGAAGTCCACGGCGTTCCTCCTGCCTGACCGGCCGGTCGCGGTCGATCGTCCGCGTGTGCGCAGACGATGGCAGGCGGGGGCGTGCCGGGTGGCGGTTTTCCGCGGATCGGTCCCCCGGGGGTTCACCCCGCGGCGGGTGGTCCCGCCCGGCGCGAGGTGCCGGCACCACCGCCCGCACCACCACCGCCCGCACCACCACCGAGGTCGGCGAGACGCCGGTGCAGCAGCTCGGCGAGCTCCACGGACTCCCCGTCGCGCGCGCCGCGGCCCACGTGCAGCGGTGGGTCGCTCGCCGGTGGGTCCACCCCCAGCAACCGCTCGCGCAGGCCGCCGCTCACCGTCAGGACGTGGAAGGTGCCGTCCACGGTGACGGCGAGGGACTCGTCGCGGCGCAGGTACCAGCCCCGCAGCGGCGTGCGGGCGCGCCCCGCCCCGACCCGCGCTCGCAGGGGCACCGGGGCGGCGCCGAGGCGGCGCACCTCGGCGACGAACAGCTCGAGCAGGCGGTGGGCCTCGGCCGCCTCCGCGGCGCGGGCGCGCTCGGCCGCCGCGGCGTGGGCGGCGGCCGTCTCGGTCCGCTCGCGCCGCCACCGCTCCCGCTCGCCCGACGCTCCCTCCGGCACCCGCCGCACGCTAGCCGGACCAGGGCCCGGTGCGGACCCCGGGACGCACCTCGGCCCCCGGTCCGCACGAGGCGGTCCGGGGGCCGAGGTGCACCGGCGCGGGTCAGTCCAGGTAGTCGCGCAGCACCTGGCTGCGCGAGGGGTGGCGCAGCTTGGACATCGTCTTGGACTCGATCTGGCGGATCCGCTCACGCGTGACGCCGTAGACCTTGCCGATCTCGTCCAGCGTCTTCGGCTGCCCGTCGGTCAGCCCGAAGCGCATCGAGACCACGCCCGCCTCGCGCTCGGAGAGGGTGTCCAGCACCGAGTGCAGCTGCTCCTGCAGCAGCGTGAAGCTGACCGCGTCGGCCGGCACGACCGCCTCGGAGTCCTCGATGAGGTCGCCGAACTCGCTGTCGCCGTCCTCGCCCAGCGGCGTGTGCAGCGAGATCGGCTCGCGGCCGTACTTCTGGACCTCCACGACCTTCTCCGGGGTCATGTCGAGCTCCTTGGCGAGCTCCTCCGGAGTGGGCTCGCGGCCCAGGTCCTGCAGCATCTGCCGCTGCACGCGGGCGAGCTTGTTGATGACCTCGACCATGTGCACCGGGATGCGGATGGTGCGGGCCTGGTCGGCCATCGCGCGGGTGATGGCCTGGCGGATCCACCACGTCGCGTAGGTGGAGAACTTGTAGCCCTTGGTGTAGTCGAACTTCTCCACCGCGCGGATCAGGCCCAGGTTGCCCTCCTGGATCAGGTCCAGGAAGAGCATGCCGCGGCCGGTGTAGCGCTTGGCCAGGGACACGACCAGGCGCAGGTTCGCCTCGAGCAGGTGGTTCTTGGCGCGGCGGCCGTCCTCGGCGATCCACCACAGCTCCCGCTTGGTGATCGGGTCCATGCTCTCGCCGGAGTGCAGCTTCTCCTCGGCGAACAGGCCGGCCTCGATGCGCTTGGCGAGCTCGACCTCCTGCTCGGCGTTGAGGAGGGCGACCTTGCCGATCTGCTTGAGGTAGTCCTTGACCGGGTCGGCGGTGGCGCCGGCGGTGGCGACCTGCTGGGCGGGGGCGTCGTCGTCGTCGTCGGTCAGCACGAAGCCGCCGGCGGTCTTCTTGGCCCCGGGCGCCTCCTCGGCGGCCTCCTCGACCACGGCGTCGTCGTCGACGACGAGGTCCTCCACCTTGACGTCCTCCGCCGGCTCCTCACCGGCGGCACCGTCACCGGGGGCGGCCTTGGCGGCGGGCGCCGCCGTCTTGGCCGCGGACTTCGCCGCGGTCTTGGCGGTGGTCCTGGTCGCCGTCTTGGCGGCGGGCTTGGCCTTGGCCGCCGGCGCCGCAGCGGACTCGCCGTCGACCGGGGCGGCGGCGCGCTTGGCCGCCGGGCGGGCCGGCTTGGTGGCCGTGGCGGTGGAGGTGGAGCGGCGCGTGGAGGAGGCCGCGACGGCGCGCTTGGACGCGGCCTCGGGGACGCGCACGGTGATGCCGGCGTCGTCGAGGGCGCGCAGCACCGCCTTCATGCGCTGCACGGGCAGCTGGGCGTCCTCGCACGCGGTGCGCACGGCGTGGGCGTCGACGAACCCGTGGGTGGTGCCGTGCTGCAGGAGCTCCTGGAAGGGAGCGGAAGCGAACTCGGGCGGGAGCGGCCGGGATGTCGATACCGACGACACGGACTGCCTTTCGTCGTGGGCGGAACGGGACTGCGCGGGCAGCAGCCGACAAGGTCAACACCGGCGGGCACCGTTGCATGCCCACTGAGGACGACAAACGCCGATTGTGGCACGACGGGAGCCGTCCCGGCGTACCGCGGCACCCGCGCGCGCCTCTGCAGCCCCCCGCACGGCCCTTCCGGGACCGCTGTCGCGGCCCGTCCCGCGGGGCGCCCGGCGCCGTCGCGCACCCGGCGCGCTCAGTCCTCCGGCTTGACCGCCAGGACGGGGCACGGGGCGTCCAGCAGGATGCGCTGGGCGCTCGCTCCGAGGATGAGCTTGCCCACGGGGGTGCGCCGGCGCAGGCCGATGACGATCAGGCCCGCCCCGGAGCTCTCCGCGGCCTCGATGAGGTCCTCGGCGGGGTCCTCGCTGTCGGGGACCTCGCGCAGCTCGTGCCCCAGACCCGCCTCGTCCAGGCGGGCGCGCACGGCCTCGTGCGCGGCCCGCAACTGCTCGGCCTCCTGCGGGTCGGCCTCCTTGCCGGGCCGGCGGCTGTGCACGACCACCAGCGGCTGCCCCAGCCGGGCGGCGGCGGCTCCGGCCTGCTCCAGCGCGGCGCGCCCCTCCGGGTTGGCCACGTACCCGACGACGATCCCCATGCGCACACCCTCCTGGACCCTGCTGCGACGCGCGGTCCCGCCCCAGCGCGGACCGCACCTGCCGACGGCCCCGTCCCACCTCTGCGCGGTCCGGGTGCAGCCGCGGTGACCGTACTAGACACCCCGTGCCGCGACGCGCGCGAGCCCCTGGCGCGCCGAGGCGGCGGCTCCTCAGCGGGCGGCGCCCCCGCGCGGCGGCAGGCCCACCCGCAGCGCCGCGGTGACGAGCCCGGCGAGCCGGTGGTCCGGGTCGGCCTCCAGCGCCGCCGCGGCGCAGGCACCGGCGCGCACCCCGTCCCCGACGGACCAGTACGCCCAGCCGGCCAGCGCCCACGCGGCGGCTCCGGGGGCTCCGGGCGCGTGGCGGGCCAGGTCCACCGCGAGCGCGGCCGCGGCCACCGTCCGGGGGCGGTCGTGGTCGGCGTCCAGGGCGCGGTGCACGAGGTCGGCGGCGGGACCCCCACCGGCGGGGCCCCCACCGGCGCCGGGCGCGTGGACGAGGGCGGCCACGGCGGGGGCGCGCAGGTGCGCGGGTGCGCCGGTGAGCAGCGCCGCGTCCCGCACCGGCACGTCCTGCAGGGCGGCCAGCAGGCGACCGGCGACGGCGGGGTCGGGCAGCGCGGGGGCGGCGGGCGGCAGGTGCCGCCGCACCTCGCGCTCGAACTCGGCCAGGGCCCGCAGCCGGCGCTGCGGGGTCCACGCTCCCCGCCCGGCGGCCCGGCGCGCCGCACCGGCGGCGCGCAGGCGCTCGGGCGGCAGCGGGGTGCGCTCGGGCAGCAGAGCGTCGCGGTCGGCGAGGGCGGACAGGCCCCGCCCGACGGCCTCCGCCGCCACCCGCCCGGCGCCGGGGGTCAGCAGCGGCAGGCCCTCGGGCGGGCAGCAGCGCGCGTCGGCGCAGCTCAGGGAACGCCAGCGCCCGCCCGCGACGAGGAGCGCCTCACCGGCGGTGGAGCCCGTCGCTCGCAGCCCGGTGAGGGCGGCCGCCACCGCGGCGGCACCGGCGGCACCGGCGCGGAGCACCGCGGGCTCCGGGGACGCCGGTGCCGCCGCCAGACCCGTCTCGTCGTAGCAGGCCACCACGACGGGCGGGGTGGGCGCGGACGGCCCCGCGACCGCCCGGACGCGCAGCAGGCGGTCGACGGCCCCGGCGGCCGCCGTCTCGGCGAGCCGCTCCAGCACCGGCGGTTCGGCCGGACCGGGCAGGTCGACGCGCACCACGGCGCCGAGGCGAGCCCGGTCCCCCGCCCCCTCCTCGGCCGTCCGCAGCTCCAGCAGGACGAGGCTGTGCCGGGGGTGGAAGCCCAGCCGGTACGGCAGCACGGCGAGCAGTTCCCCGGGACCGGACAGGACGAGCGGGGGCTGGGGCGCGGCGTCGGTGGTCACGGGCCCACTGTGCCCACCGGGCGCTCCACCGCGGACGCGCCGTCCACAGGCGCGCCCGCTGCGGCGCTTCAGGAGGAGGTGCGCCTCCCGCGGTGCTCCCGACGGGTGCCACCGGGGCCGGTGTCCACGCCCCCGGTCCCGGCGACCCGGCGCGAGCGCCAGAGCGCGTAGTCCTCGGTGGCCGTCAGCAGGGCGCCGGCCACCCAGGCCGCGACCACGGCGTCGTCCAGGACGCCCACCAGCGGCAGCACGGCCTCGGGCACCACGTCGAGCGGCGACAGCAGGTACACCAGACCCGCGGCCGCGCCGGCCAGGCGGGGGCGGCCCGGCCCGCGGTAGCGCCCGCCGACCGAGTCGGACACCATCGCCGGCAGCGAGCGGGCCCGGGCGCCCAGGCCCGGTGTGCCCGGCCGGGTGCCCGAGCGGGCCGTGCGCCACAGGACGGCCAGGGCCGAGCGGCGCCGGTCCACCGGGAACGCCGGGCGGGCGCTCACGGCTCGGTGCGGCCCTCCACGGCCGCGGACACCGGCGGCAGGGCGTGCTCGGCGTGCTTGGCGATGCGGCGCAGCATGAGGGCGTCGGCGCCGGCGCCGACCGCTCCGCCGAGCACCGGCAGCGCTCGGCTGCCGACGCGGACCAGGCCCCCGGTGCCGATGCGGGCCAGCAGGCGGAACCCGACGCCCTTGTTGACGAGCATGAGGACCGCCGGGGGCCAGCGGCGGGTCGCCAGCGAGGCCAGGCGCCCGCCGATGTTCAGGCTGGGCAGACCGGCCGACTTCAGCACGTCGGTGGCGTCGGCGCCCACGAGGGTGAGCAGCACGGCGCTGCGCACCTCGGGCCGGGAGGTGTCGTAGCCGCGCAGCTGCGCCACGGCGGCGACCGCGCGGGTGGCCAGCACGTAGAAGCCGGCGACGTTGGCGGGCAGCGCCACCGGCAGGGTCACCAGGCCGCCCACACCGGTGGCGAAACCGCTGGCGGCCACGAGCCGGGTGTGCCGGCGCACCACGGCGTGCACCGCGGACTCGGTGCTGGGGTGCGCGGCGCGCGCGGCGCGCGCCACCTCGGCGGCCGACGAGAAGGGGCCCGCGCCGTCGATGCCGACCGAGAGCAGCCGTTGCACGAGGGCTGCGGCGCGCGAGTCGTCGGCACCCTGAACGGCCTGCTGGGCGAGGTCCTGCGCTGCGTCTCGGCGTGCCACTGCTCTCGTCCTCCTCCGGCCGGCCGGAGGTGGCCGGGCGCAGGAGACGCTAACCGTCGCGGCCGCGCGACGCTCGCCGGGCGGGCAGCGGGGCGGCCGCGGAGCCTCCCGGGGGCGTCAGCGGGCGGGGTCCTGCTCGCTGAGGTAGGCGGCGACCTCGGCCACGCCCTCCTCGACGTAGCGGCGGCGGGTCCACGCGCGCGGCGCACGGGTGCCCGCGGCGACCGGGGGACGGTCGGCAAGGGGCATGAGGGAGGGGTCCAGCGGGCGGCGGCGGGCGCGGCGCTCCAGGACGAAGGGCACGAGGAAGAGGACGAGCAGGGCGGTCTGCACGAACGTGAACATGGGGACTACCTCGGCACGGCGGGGCGCGGACTTCAGCCCCTCTCGCGAACCCCGCGGGGGCTGGTTGGATCGGCGGGTGCCCCGCTCCCCCCGCCCCCGTCCGGTGCGCCCGGTGCGCGGTCCCGGCAGGCTCCCCGAGCCGGTGGAGGGCGAGGCGCCCATCAGCACCGGCACCGTGCGGCTGGAGCGCGACCGCGACGACCCCGACGGCTGGCTCGTGCTGGTCAACGGGGTGCCCAGCTCCTACGTGGACCTCGCCGACCCGGCGCACCTGGTGTTCGAGTACCAGCAGTGGACGGCGGCCGTGCTGGACGCGGTGCACCCGCCGGGGCCGCTGCGCGTGGTGCACCTGGGCGGGGCGGGGTGCGCCTTCCCCCGGTACGTGGCGGCCACGCGCCCCGGCTCGCGCCAGCTGGTGCTGGAGGTGGACGAGCGGCTGGTGGACCTGGTGCGCCGCAGCTTCGGCGCCACCGGCTCGGCGGGCTTCAAGCTGAAGGTCGCCGACGCGCGCGAGGGCGTCGCAGCGCTGCCGGACGCCACCCAGGACGCGCTGGTGCGCGACGCCTTCGTCCACGACCGGGTGCCCGCCCACCTGGTCACCGTGGAGTTCCTGCGCGACGTGGCCCGCGCGCTGGCGCCGGGCGGGGTGTGGGTGGCCAACCTCGCCGACCGCCCGCCGATGCCGCGCGCGCGGGCGGAGGTGGCCACGGCCGCGGAGGTCTTCGCGCACGTGGCCGTCCTGGCCGAACCGGGGGTCTTCCGCGGGCGCCGCTACGGCAACGCGCTGCTCGTGGCCTCGCAGGAGCCGCTGCCCGAGCAGGCGCTGGTGCGGGCGCTGTCCGGTGGCGCCGCGCCCGCCCGGCTGGTGGCGGGGGCCGACGCCCGGCACTTCGCCGCGGGGGCCAGCGTTGTCACGGACGCCGCCACCTCGACCGATCCCCCGGAGGACACCCCCGCATGAGCTCCCCGCTGCAGACCGCGACCGGCGGCCAGGGCGACGTCGGCGGCCTGACCGGCTTCGTGCTCGACACCGTCGCCACCCTGGGGGCGCCCGGCGTGGGAGCGCTGAGCTTCCTGGAGGTCGTCTTCCCGCCGATCCCCAGCGAGGTGGTGCTGCCGCTGGCCGGCTACCAGGTGCAGCAGGGCCGGGTCAGCCTGCTCTGGGTGGCCGTGCTGTCGGTGCTGGGGGCGTTCCTCGGCTCGCTCCTGCTGTACTGGGTGGGTCGGGCGGTCGGGCTGCGGCGCGCGGCGGCGATCGCCGACCGGATCCCCCTCATGGACGCCGACGACGTGCACCGCTCGTCGGACTGGTTCCGCCGGCACGAGGGCGCCTCGGTGTTCACCGGCCGCTTCGTGCCCGGGGTGCGCAGCCTGATCTCCCTGCCCGCGGGTGCGGCGCACATGCGGCTGTGGAAGTTCTCGCTGCTGACGGTGCTGGGCTCGGGCTTGTGGAACGGCCTGCTCATCGGCCTGGGCATGGCCCTGGGCACCCAGTACCGGCTGGTGGAGCAGTACGGGCAGTACCTCGACTACGTCTTCTACGCGGTGCTCGCCGGGGTCCTGGCGTGGGCGGTGCTGCGGCGGGTGCGCCAGCGGCGCGCGGGGCCGGCGGCCGCGGCGGGCGGCGAGCCGCAGCACCGGGACCGGGACCGGGACCGGGACCGGGACTAGGTCAGCGCGTCGTCCCGGCCGGGGTGCGCGGCGCCGCCGCGGGCGCGACGGGCGGCCGCGTCCCGGCGCACCGCCTCGCGCATCCGGGGCACCACGACGCCCTCCCGCGCCAGCAGCTCGCGGGTGCGCCGGCGGCTGACGACGATGCCCACCACGCCGAGGGCCCACAGCGGGAACTGCACGGCGAAGGCGAGCTTGAAGGCGCCCAGGGAGTACGCGCCGGGGCTGCCGGCGCCCTGCAGGTCCAGGACGACACCGACGGCGAGCACGAGCACCACCGTGGAGGCGAAGCCCATGACGTTGGTCATGCCGGTGGCCCCGCCGAGGCGGTGGGCGGGGTTGGACGTGCGGGCGAAGTCGAAGCCGATCAGCGAGCCGGGCACACCGGTGCCCAGGACGACCACGAGCAGCACGAGCAGCGCCAGGGGCGCGCGGCCGGGCCAGGCCAGCACCGCCGCCCACGCGGCGGCCTGGCCCGCGACGACGGCCAGCACGATCCAGGAGCGGCGCAGCGGGTGGCGGGCCACCAGGGTGCCCATGAGCGGACCGGCGCCCGCCGCGACGACGGTGTAGAGGGTCAGCAGGGCGCCCGCGGTGCCGGTGGACAGCCCCTGCCCGGAGACGAGGAACGGGTAGCCCCACAGCACGGCGAAGGCGTTGCCTGCGAAGGGGGTGGCCCAGTGCGACCACAGCCCCAGCCGGGTGCCGGGGTGGCGCAGCGACTCGCGCAGGTCGCCGGCGACCTGCCGGACCCCGCGGCGGGTGCGGGGGTCGGGCGCGCCGGGCGGCACGTCGCGCAGCACGAGCACCGACAGGACCCCGGCCAGGACGCTGAACGCGGCGAGGCCGGCGTAGGCGGGCGTCCAGCCGGGCCCGTGCAGCAGCGCGGCGAGGGGCACGACGCTGAACACCTGCCCGAGCTGGCCGAACAACCCGACGAGCTGCGTCATCACCGGCACCCGCCGCGGCGGGAACCAGTTGGTGACCAGGCGGACCACGGAGATGAAGGTGGCGGCGTCGCCGGCGCCGACGAGGACGCGCGCGAGCACGGCCTGCCAGGTCTCGGTGCTCAGCGCCAGCAGCAGCTGGCCGGCGCCCATGACGGCGGCGCCCAGGACGACGAGGCGGCGCGGGCCCCAGCGGTCGACGAGGACGCCGACGGGCACCTGCAGCGCCGCGTAGACGAGGAACTGCAGGACGGCGAAGCTGGACAGGGCACCGGCGCCGACGGCGTAGCGCTCCTGCGCCTCCAGCCCGGCGGCGGCCAGGGAGGTGCGGTTGGCGACGGTGACGACGTAGGCGGCGGCACCCACGGCGAAGACCAGCCACGCCCCGCGCACCGCCGTCGCGCCCTCGGCGGTGCTCCGGTGCACACCGCTCACCGGGCCGCTCGCAGCCGCTGCCCGGCGCCGCGCACGTGCTCGCGCACGAGGTGCAGCCAGTGCTCGCGGTCCTCGCCGGCCAGCGCGTCCAGCAGCGCGGCGTGCTGGTCGAGGGTGGTGCCCATGCGCTCGCGGGAGCCGCGCACGATGGCCACGCCCATGCGCATCTGGCGGTCGCGCAGGGTGTCGTAGAGGCCGGCGAGGATCTCGTTGCCGGCGGCGCGCACGACGGTGGCGTGGAAGGCGCGGTCGGCGGCGGTGAAGGCCCAGGCGTCGCCGGCCTCGCGGGCGGCGCGCATGTCGTCCAGGTGAGCGGCCAGCGGGCCGGTCAGCTCGGCGCGCAGGTCCCAGGCGCGCACGGCGGTGTGGACCTCGACGAGCTCGCGGGCCTCCAGGACGTCCTCGACCTCGGCCGGGGACACGGGCACCACCAGGGCGCCGCGCTTGGGGATCAGGTGCACCAGGCCCTCGGCCTGCAGGCGCAGCAGCCCCTCGCGCACGGGGGTGCGCGAGACGCCGACGCGCTCGGCGACCTCCCCCTCGGTGAGCAGGTGCCCGCCGGGCAGGGAGCGGTCGAGGATGGCGGCCTTGACGTCGGCGTAGACGCGGTCGGCAGCGGGCGGAGCGGTGCGCACCTCAGCTGTGTCCATGATGTATCTATCTTGGCACGGCGAGGCCCCCGGTCACGTCAGCGCCCCGGCGGCCACCCGCAGGTCCGCCACCAGCGCCGCGTGCGCGGCCTCCCGCTCGGCCTCCGGCACGCGCAGCACCGCCGAGGGGTGGATCGTGCCCAGGAACGTCTTCTCCCCGCGCGAGGTGACCCGGCGGATCAGCTGCCCGCGGTGCTTCGTGACGCGGAAGCCCTCCGGCAGCAGCGCCCTCGCGGCCGTGGCGCCCAGGCACACCACCACCTCGGGGTCCACCTGCGCCAGCTCCGCCGCCAGCCACGGCCGGCACGCGGTGACGTGCGCGAGGTCGGGCGTCCGGTGGATGCGGCGGCCGGCGCCGGTGCGCTGCTCGAACCGGAAGTGCTTGACGGCGTTGGTGACGTACGTGGTGGCCAGGTCGATGCCGGCCTCGGCCACGGCCCGCTGCAGCAGCCGTCCGGCCGGCCCGACGAAGGGGATCCCCCGGCGGTCCTCCTGGTCGCCCGGCTGCTCGCCCACCAGGGCCAGGCGCCCGTCGGCCGCGCCGGCGGAGAACACGACCTGCGTGGCGGGTTCCCACAGCTCGCAGCCCCGGCACCCGCGCGCCGCCTCGCGCAACCGCTCCACGTCCGCGCCCGGCGGGACCCACTGCGCCGCACCGGGGTGCCCGGGTCGGAGCGGGGCGCCCCGCGGGGTGCCGTCGGGGGTGCTGGTCGCGGTGTCCGGCGCGGGCTCGCTCACCCCCCGATCATGTCCGCGCCCCCGGGCGCTCGCCCGTCGCGGGCGCAGCGGGGCACCCCGTCGCAGCGGGGTGCCCCGGACGCTCAGCGGCCCTTGCGGGACCCGGTGACGCTGTCGGCGACGGCGGCGGCCGCGCCGCGGTCGGCGGACCTGGCCTTCTTGTCCACCCGCTTCTCCTTCAGCGACTTGCCGGCCTTCTTGACGGACCCGTTGCGCGGGGACTTGTCCACGGTGTGCTCCTCGCCGCCCGGCTCGACCGGGCGTGCTCGCGCCTGCTCGGCGCGCGGTCCCGCGTGGTGCCGGCCCGGGGCCCTGGAGTCCCCCGTCGTGGTGCTGCGGGCCGGCGACGGGGCCCCTCGGGCCCCGTGCGGTCCTCCGACGGTACGCCCCGCGGCGTCAGGCGGGGGCCGACGGGGCGCTGGGCCCCACCGGCAGGTCGTTGCGCACCGCGAGCGTCGCCCCGGCCCGGCGCACCGCGCGGCCGTGCTCGGCCGGCAGCACGTCGCGCAGGAACCCGTAGCGGCGCACCAGCTCCGCCGTGGCGGAGGTGCGCGGGCCGAGGCGCACGTGGGACCACCAGTCGGCGATGTCGCCCCAGCCCGGCGCCGACAGCGAACCCCCGAACTGCTGCACGCTCAGCCCCGCGCACAGGTTCGCGAACGCCAGCCGCTGGGCCAGCGGCCAGCCCGCGAGGGTCCCGGTCAGGAAGCCGGCCCCGAACACGTCCCCGGCCCCGGTGGCGTCCAGCGCCTCCACCCGCAGCCCCGGCACCCGGGCGCTCTCCCCCGTCGTCTGGTCCACCGCGAACGCACCGTCCGGGCCGTGGGTGACGACGGCCACCGGCACCCGCTCGGCCAGCGCGGTCACGGCGGCGGCCGGGTCGTCCGTGCGGGTGTAGCGCATCGCCTCCACGTGGTTGGGCAGGAACGCGTAGCAGTGCTCCAGGCCGGCCAGCACGTCCGGGCTCCACTGCGTGGAGGAGTCCCAGCCCACGTCGGCGAAGACCAGGGCGCCCTGGCTCTCGGCCCGCAGCACCCACGGCTGCGGGTCGGCCTCCAGGTGCACCAGGCACGAGCGCGCCGGGGGCACCTCCACCGGGTCCGGGACGGGCGCAGGGTGCTCGTGGGTGACCATCGCCCGGTCGCCGCCGTAGGCGAGGGAGACGGTCACCGGGGAGTGCCAGTCCTCGACGCGGTGGGAGGTGGACAGGTCCACCCCCTCCTGCTGCCCGAGGGTCTCCCAGCAGAACCGCCCGTAGGCGTCGGTGCTGAACGCCGCCGCCAGCGAGGTGCGCAGGCCCAGGCGCGCCGCGGCCACCGCCATGTTCGCGATGCCCCCCGGGCACGAGCCCATGCCGGAGGTCCACACCTCCGTGCCCAGGCGGGGCTCGGCCTCCAGGCCGGTGAAGACGATGTCCAGGAAGACCGTGCCGCGCACGTGGACGTCGAAGGGCGGCGGGTTCTCGGGCACGCCCCCGATGCTGAGTGATCTCGCCGGGCCCCGCAACGGTGCACCCCCGGTTCAGCGCTGCACCGCACCGCGCAGCGCCGCCAGGCCGCGGTGGGCGTTGCTGCGCACCGTGCCGGTGGTGACGTCGAGCAGGTCGGCGATCTGCTCGTCGGCCATGTCCTCGAAGTAGCGCAGCACCAGCACGGTGCGCTGCTTGACCGGCAGCGCGCGCAGCGCGGTGAGCAGCTGGTCACGGTCGGCCAGCTGGGCGCTCGCGTCGGGGCGGGTGCGGCCGGCCGGCTCGGGCAGGTCCTCGCCGGCGGGCCGCTCGCGGCGGGCCGCGCGGCGCCACCAGGACGTGCACGCGTTGACGACCATGCGGTTGACGTACGCCACCGGGTCGTCGGCGCCCGCCACTCGCCACCAGGACAGCAGCGCCTTGGCGAGGACGTCCTGCACGACGTCCTCGGCGGTGTCGGGGTCGCGCAGCAGCCCGCGCGCCAGCCGGACGAGGGCCGGGCCGCGCACGGCCACGAACTCCTCGAACGTCAGCACGCCCGCAGCCTCGCGCAGGGCGGTGCCCGCGGGGCTCACCGGGTCACCTCCCCGGCGGCGCGCTCCAGCGCCTCGGCCGCCAGGTCCTCCAGCTGCCGGGCGACGGCCTCACCGTCGGCCCGGAAGACCTCCGCCTGCAGGTCGACCACGACGTCGCCCTCGCGGGCCACGACGCGCACGCGCCAGTGCGGGTTGTCGCCGAGCAGCACCTGGGCCCAGCCGGTGACCGAGGCGTCCCCGGCACCGGAGCCCTCGCGCACCTGCCAGGGGGTGGACTCCTCCCCGGCTGCGGCGCACCCGGTGGCCTGCTCGCGCACCTGCGCCACGAACTCGCGGGCGCCGCCGTCGCGCAGCAGCAGCAGCCGCTCGGTCACGGCCTGCGGCAGCGGCTGCACGACCGTGGCCGGGACGGACCAGCCCGCCGACCGGCTCGCGACGACCGTCCCGGGGGACGTGAAGGTCTCGTCGCGGCACAGGCCCGCGGGGGCGTCCGCGGCCGACCCGCCCGCCCGGGCCAGGCCCGCGTCGGCGACCGCGCCCGGGAGCACGTCCTGCACGGCGGCGTCGTCGAGCAGCGCCGCGGCGGGCAGCTCGGCGACCACCTCCGGAGAGGCCACCGCGGTCCTCGGCGCGGGTTCGGTGACGGGCAGCCGGGACAGCCCGGCGGGCACCACGAGGGCGACCGCTGCGACCGCCAGGGCGGTGGTGCGCCGTCGGCGGCGCACCGTGCGGGCCCGGTCGCGGGCGGCCGCGGTCAGGGCGACGACGTCGATGCCGGGGTCGCTGCTCCCCAGCGCGCGCAGCGCCCGGCCCAGCGGGTCCTCTCCCCGCGTGTCGTGCTCCATGCGCGCCTCCGTCCCTCGGGCGGCCCGGTCGAGCCGCCGTGCAACGGACGCGGCAGCCGGCGCGTCCGTTGCACGTGAACCGCACCACCACCCGCACCCTGTCCCCCCTCGTCCTCGCGCTGGCGCTGTCCGGCTGCGGGAGCGCCGCCGACGGTCCTGCAGCCGCCACCGCGGCTCCGGCAGCGAGCGCCACCACGACCCCCGCCGCCCCCACCGCTCCCGCGACGGGTGCCTCGAGCACCACGGCCCCCACCGGGACGGCGTCGGCCGTGCCACCGGCCGTGGACTCGGCGGCCGACCAGGCGCTGGCCGACCTGGCCGCGTCGCGGGACGCGGACGTGGTGTCGATGGACCCGGCGACGCCCGCGCAGCCGGACCTCGCCGCGCTCGTCGGCGACGAGGGCACCGGGTCGGCGCTGGAGCTGTTCAGCTGGGACGGCTCGCAGTGGACCGCCGACGCCCGGTTCGACCTGCCGGAGCCGGTGCTGGCGGACCGGCCGGGGGGTGCCGTGGAGTGGCGGCACGTCACCCAGGACTTCTGGTCCGACGTGATCGTCTACCTGCAGGGCGGGACGCTGCACTCGGGCGTCGACGCGGTCGTGGCCAGCCACTACGGGGGCTCGTGGAACCTGGTGCCGCGCGAGCCGATCGGGGACGAGGAGGGCGATCTGACCCTGCTGGCGAACCCGCTGTTCGACGACGGGTACGTCTTCGCCACCCGCGCCAGCGCGGGCGAGCAGGCGGTGGTCGACTACTGGCGGTTCGACACCACGCAGGAGCGCTGGGGGCTGCAGCCGGGTCCGCGCCCCGCGGGCGGCTGAGGACGCGGTCGCGGGGCCCTCGCCGTGGTGGGCGGGGGCGCCGCGCGGGCCGGCGACCCGCGGAGCAGGATGGGCGCGGGGATCCCCCCGTGAAGTCCACCCGTCTGGAGGAACGCACGATGGAGTACCGGACCCTGGGCAGCAGCGGCACGTCCGTCTCCCACCTCGCCCTCGGCACGATGACGTTCGGCGCCGAGACCGACCGGGACGGCGCGTTCGCGCAGCTCGACGCGTTCGTGGAGGCCGGTGGCACGCTCGTGGACACCGCCGACGTCTACACCGCCGGCACGTCCGAGGAGATCGTCGGCGCCTGGTTCGCCGCCCGCCCCGCGGAGGTGACCGAGCGGGTGGTCCTGGCGACCAAGGGACGTTTCCCCACCTCGGGGGAACCCAACGGCGTCGGCCTGTCCCGCCGGCACCTGACCCGGGCACTGGACGCGTCCCTGCGCCGGCTGGGGCTGGACGCGGTGGACCTGTACCAGGTGCACGCCTGGGACCCGTGGACGCCGATCGAGGAGACGCTGGAGACCCTCGACGCGTTCGTGCGCGCCGGCAAGGTGCACAACGTCGGCCTGTCGAACTTCACCGGCTGGCAGCTGCAGAGGGCGGTGAGCGCCGCCGACGCGTCCGGCCTGGTGCGACCGGTGACGCTGCAGCCGCAGTACAGCCTGCTGGTGCGCGAGATCGAGTGGGAGATCGTGCCCGCCGCGGAGGAGAACGGCCTGGGGCTGCTGCCGTGGTCGCCGCTGGGCGGTGGCTGGCTGTCGGGCAAGTACACCCGCGACAACGCCCCCACCGGTGCGACGCGGCTGGGTGAGAACCCCGAGCGGGGCGTGGAGGCGTACGCGCGGCGCAACTCCCAGCAGCGCACCTGGGACGTCATCGCCGCGGTGCAGCAGGTCGCCGAGGCGCGCGGGGCGTCGATGGCGCAGGTGTCGCTGGCCTGGCTGGCCGCGCAGCCGGCGGTGTCCTCGGTGATCCTCGGCGCCCGCACGCTGGAGCAGCTGACCGACAACCTGGGTTCGGCGGACCTGGAGCTGGAGGCCGACGAGCTCGACGCGCTGGACACCGCCAGCGACCCGCAACCGGCGGACTACCCGTACGGCGTGCCCGGCGAGCAGCAGCGCAGCCGCAAGCTCACCGGCGGACGGTGAGCCTGCGGCTGCGCTGAGCGGGGCGCGAGCCCGGGGGCCTAGCGGTCCTCGGGCTTGCGGTCCGCGGCCGTGGCGTCGCGCTGGCCCATGGGCTGCGGGTCGCCGACGGTGGTGTCGTGGTCGGTCTGGCGCTCGGACTCGGCGTTGATCTCCGCACCCAGCAGGATGGCGTAGCTGGTCAGCCACAGCCACATCAGCAGGATGACGACCCCCGCCATCGCACCGTAGTTCTTCGTGTACGAGGTGCCGCCGGCCAGCGTGACGTAGAGGGAGAAACCGATCGAGACGATCAGCCACAGCGCGGTGGCGACGGCCGCACCGACCGAGGTCCACTTCATCCTCGGCGAGTCGCGGTCCGGGGCGAGCCGGTACACCACGGCCAGCGCCACCAGGACCAGGCCCAGCAGCAGCACCCAGCGCAGCACGCTGACGACGACGTTCACGACTCCGCTGGCGCCCAGCGCGTTGACGAGCACCGGTGCGACCGCGATGAACCCGATGGCTAGCAGCATGAAGACGATGGCGCCGATCGTCAGCAGCAGCGCGACGCCCTTGCGCTTGACGAAACCGCGGGTCTCGTCCTCGTCGTAGGCCATGTTCGTGGCGGCCATGAGGTTCTGCACGCCGCTGGAGGCGCTCCACAGCGCCAGCACGATCGCCAGGGCCGCGCTCCACCCGGCGCTGGCCTTGTTCTGGCTGACGTGCTGGACCTGGCTGGTCACCAGGCTCCGCGCCTCCTCCGGGATCGCGGAGATCTGGTTGATCTGGTTCGTGATCTGGTCGGGGTTGCCGAACAGGCTCCACAGCAGGAACGCGGCGGTCAGCGCCGGGAAGATCGCCAGGAACGCCTTGAACGCGACGCCCGCCGCCAGCAGCGGCACCTGGTCGTCGCTGGCCTCCTTCCAGGCGCGCTTGGAGACCTGCAGCCAGCCCTTCGCCGGGATCTGCTGGGGGGACTCGGCCTTCTCGCCGTGGTCGTCGTGCTGCACGGACAGCTCGTCGCTGCCGGTGCCGTTGCGCTGCGTCGTCCTGCTCATGGTCTCCACTCTCCCGTCCCCCGCGCCGGGACGCGCGCCGAGCGCGTCCCGGCAGCGCTGCTCAGGGGATGGCTGCTCAGGGGATGTGCGTGCCGCCGCGCGGCTCGTCCGGCGCGTCGGCGTCGTCGACGTCCAGCGCCTCGTCGACGAGGTCGTCCGTGCTCTGCTGCACGGCGTCCTCGTCCTGCGGGCGGGCGTTCTCCTGCGGTCCGGTGCTCACGCGTCCTCCTCGTCCACGGCCCCGCCCCCCGGTGCGGGGGACGGGGCCGTCGTCGGGTCCTGCTCGGCTCAGCTGCGGGCGGTGTCGCGGACCTCGCCGGCCGCGGACTGCCCCTGGCCCTTGACCTCGCCGGCCGCGGACTGCCCGTGCTCCTTGACCTCGCCGGCCGCGGACTGCCCGTGCTCCTTGACGTGGGCGGCGGCACCCTGCGCGTCCGAGCGCACGGCCTCCACGCCTTCCTTCGCCGAGTCGGCGACCTGGTGCGCGGCCTGGGTCGCCTGCTCCTGCAGGTTGCCGCGCACGTCGGCCACGGCACCCTTGGCGGCCTCGATCACGCCGCCGCCGTGCTCCTTGGCGGCGTCGACCGCCTTGGCGGTGGCCCGCTCCTCCTTCTCGCTCGCCGGCAGCAGCGAGGACAGCAGCCAGCCCGCGCCGAAGGCGATCACACCGGCCGCCAGCGGGTTGCCGCGCGTCTTGGACGTCACGGCGCCCTTGGCGTCGCCCGCGCTGCCGGCGACACCCTCACGAGCCGACCCGGCGCGCTCGCGCAGGCCACCACCGGTGTCGCCGGCGCGGTGGCGGACGTCGCCGGCCTTGCCGCGCACGGAGTCGGCCGCGCCGTGGGCCGAGCCCATCACCGAGTCGGCGGCGTCGTGGGCCGAGCCCATGACGCGGTCCTTGAGCCCGGTGGCCCTCTCCTTGACCTTGTCGGCCTGGCGCTGGGCGACGTTCGAGGGGCTCAGCCGATCGGTGAGCTCGTCGAGGTCGGCGCTGAGCGCGGAGCGGGTGCCGGCGATCTCGCTCTCGATCTGCTCGGGGCTGCCCGGGCCCGCGTCGGTACCGGTCAGCTCGTCGGGTGCTTGGCCCATTGCGCGTCCTCCTTCAGTGTCACGGTGGTCCGCTCCAGCGGCGGCGGCACCTTCTTCATCTCCTTCTGCCCGCTCTTGGCCAGCACGGCCGCGACCACGCCCCACACGACGGTGACGACGAGCGCCGCCCACGCGTGGCCGATGAGGTCGCCCAGCGCGAGGATCGCCAGGGCGGTCAGGGAGATCAGGAACAGGTGCCCGGCCACCCCCGCACCGGCGAGCATGCCCGCCCCCTTGCCGGCGTTCTTGGCGTCCTGGCGCAGCTCGGTCTTGGCCAGGGCGATCTCCTGGCGCACCAGCGTGGACATCTCCGTGGTGATGCTGGAGAAGATCTCACCGATGGAGCGCTCGCCACCGCCGTTCTCGGGCTCGGGGCGGGACGCGCTCGTGGCCCCGCTCACGGCCGGGACCCGTGCGACGGCGCGTCCGACATCGAGGGGACGTCGGAGGCGATGTGGCGCGGGACGAGGTCCTCGTTCGGGTCCTCGCCGTAGCGGGACACGGCCTCGTCCACGCTGGTGCCCGCGGCGGTGGTGGTGCCCGTCCCCGTGACGCCGGCGGCGTAGGTGGAGGACAGGTCGCTGCCGGGCAGGTCCAGGGTGCCGGTGGTGCCCGGGGTCGGTGCGGTGCTCAGCGGCTCCAGCTCGCGGCCCTCGGACCCGGAGGAGCTGTGGGCGGCCTGCGCTCCGCGGGTGACGCGCCCGGCGAGGGCGCCCGCGGCGAGCGCGCCCAGCAGGAACGCACCGGGGCGGCGGCGCGCGTAGGAGCGCACCTGCTCCAGCAGCTCGCGCGGCTCGCGGCCGGCCAGCGCGTCGCCCAGGGCGCCGGCGCGCTCGCCGGCCTGGCGCACGAGCTGGGTCGCCATCCCCGAACCCTCGCTGGCGCTGCCCATCTGGGACAGTTCGTCCGCCGCCTGCTTCAGGAAGGCCGCCAGCTTGTCGCGCTGTCCGGTGCTCTGCTCGTCGACCTGGCGGCGCAGCTCGCCGAGCAGGTCCACGGCCTGGCTCTGCGCCTCCTGCAGCACACCGCCGAGCTGCTCCTGGGCCGAGTGCACGACGTGCCCGGCCTCCTCCTTGGCGGTGCCGGCGACGGCGCTCGCCTGCTCCTTGGCGGTACCGGCGACGGCACCCGCCTGCTCCTTGGCGGTGCCGGTCACCTGGCCGGCCTGCTCCTTGGCCGAACCGGCGGTCTGCTGCGCGCGCTCCTTGGCGCCACCGGAACCCTCGGCACCGGAGGCCGTCGCTCCGGAGCCACCTGCGACGTCGTACGTCGACATGTTCGCCTCCTCGTTGGGGTGCTGCTGCGGGATCGTGGGGTTCACGCGCCCTGGTCGCCGCCGACGGCGTCGTCGGCCTTGTCCTGGGCCGTGTCGACGGCACCGGCGTGCTTGCCGCCGGTCTTGGCGTCGGCGGCGTCACCCGCTCCGTCGATGGCCTTGTCGGTCTGCTGCTCGTGGCCCTGCGCGAACTGCTGGGCCTTGTCGGCGATCCCCACGTCGTCCTCCTCGCGTCCGGACCGGCTCGCGACCGGCCGCGTGATCTCTCGCGTTCCTGGCAGGTGACTACCCGGGCAGCGGGTGCTCAAACGTGGAACGTCCAGAAGGTGCCGACGTCCGGTCGCGGGGTCAGGGTGGGGGGCGTGAAGGCACTCACCTGGCAGGGGAAGCGGTCCGTGCGCGTGGACGAGGTCCCGGACCCGCGGATCCAGGAACCCACCGACGCGGTCGTCCGCATCACGTCCACGGCGATCTGCGGCTCCGACCTGCACCTGTACGAAGTCCTGGGGCCGTACCTGGCCAAGGGCGACGTCCTGGGGCACGAGCCCATGGGGATCGTCGAGGAGGTCGGGCCGGAGGTGCCGAACCTCTCCGTCGGCGACCGCGTCGTCATACCGTTCCAGGTGGCCTGCGGGCGCTGCTTCATGTGCGAGCGCGGCCTGCAGACGCAGTGCGAGACGACGCAGGTGCGCGAGAAGGGCTCGGGCGCGGCGCTGTTCGGCTACACCTCCTTGTACGGCTCCGTGCCCGGCGGGCAGGCGGAGTACCTGCGCGTGCCGCACGCCGACTACGGCCCGATCAAGGTGGGCACGGAATTGCCCGACGAGCGGTACCTGTTCCTGTCCGACGTGGTGCCCACCGCCTGGCAGGCCGTCGCCTACGCCGACGTGCCCGCCGGTGGCACCCTGGCCGTCCTGGGGCTGGGACCGGTCGGGCAGATGAGCGCCCGCATCGGCCGGCACCTGGGGTTCACCGTCGTCGGGGTGGACCCGGTGCCCGAGCGGCGCGCGATGGCCGAGCGGCACGGCGTGAGCACCATCGACCTGACCGACGCCTCCGGAGCCGACGTGGCCGCGCAGCTGCGCGAGCGCACCGACGGGCGCGGGCCGGACTCCGTGGTGGACGCCGTGGGGATGGAGGCCCACGGCGCACCGGAGGGAGCGGTCGCCAAGGCCGCCCAGAGCGCGGTGGGGCTGCTGCCGGACAAGGTGGCGCAGAAGGTGATGGAGACCGGCGGGATCGACCGGCTCGGCGCGCTGCGCGCGGCGATCTCCTCGGTGCGGCGCGGCGGCACCGTCTCGCTGTCGGGCGTGTACGGCGGCGAGGCCGACCCGCTGCCGCTGATGACGATGTTCGACAAGCAGATCCAGCTGCGGATGGGCCAGTGCAACGTGCGCCGCTGGCTGGACGACGTCCTGCCGCTGGTGGAGGACCCCGCCGACCCCCTGGGCGTGATGGACCTGACCACCCACCGCCTGCCCCTGTCGGAGGCGCCGGGCGCCTACGAGATGTTCCAGAAGAAGGAGGACGGCTGCGTCAAGGTCGTCCTGGAACCCTGAGCGCCACCCCCCGCGGGCGCTCGCCACGCGCGAGCGCCCGCGGCCTGCTGTTCGGCCGCCGGCCCCGGCTGGGCCTGGCGGTGCGCACCGCGCTGGCCGCGACCGTGGCGTGGCAGGTCGCTCTGTGGCTGCCGTTCTCCGCCGCGGAGACGTACCCGTACTACGCCCCCCTGGGCGCGGTGGTCGGGTCCTACACGACGGTGCGCTCCTCGGTCGACAACTCCGTGCGGGCCGTGGCGGGCATCGTGCTCGGTGCGGTCGTGGCGCTGGCCAGCCACGCGCTGCTGGGGGCCGGCCTCGCGGTGGTCGCCGTCGTGGTGTTCACCGCGACCCTGCTGGCCGGGTGGCGGGTGCTGGGCGACCAGCGCAGCTGGGTGCTGACCGCCGCGGTGTTCGTCCTCATCGTCGGCGACCCGGACCCCGTCGACTACGTGCTGGCCTACAGCGGGCTGACGCTGCTCGGCGGCCTGGTCGCCGTGGGGGTGAACGCGCTGCTGCCGGAGCTGCCGCTGCTGCAGTCCGACCGCACGCTGCAGCAGCTGGCGGACGTGCTGGCCGACCAGCTCGACGACCTCGCCGACGGCCTGCGCCGCGACACCCCGCCCAGCGCGCAGGAGTGGAGCGAGCGGCTGCGCGCGGTCGAACCCGTGCGCGCCGCCGCCCGCGAGAGCGGCGAGGAGGTCGAGGAGTCTCTGCACGCCAACCTGCGCGCGCGCCGCCACCACGACGCGGTGCAGCGCCGGCAGGAGCGGGGGCTGGTGCTGGCCGGCCTGGCGGTGCGGGTGGAGGAGCTGACGGCCCTGCTCGTGGAGGTGCAGAACCCCTCCGAGCGGGGCGTGGCCATGGACGCCGCGCTGCGCCAGCCCGTGGCGGCGACGCTGGCCGCGATGGCGGACGTGGTGCGCGAACCGCCCGCCGGCGCGGAACCCGCGCAGGACGGGACTCGGGACGGGCAGGCGCAGGGGCCCGACCGCATCGACGGCCTGCGCGAGGAGGTGCAGCGGCTGTCCGCGGCCGTGGCCGCCGCGGAGTACACCGACGAGCGCGACCGGCAGACCGCCGGCGCGGTCGTGACAGCGGTGCGCCGCTGCCTGGGCGCCCTGCGGACGGGGCACGGGGACGTCGAGCCGGACCCGGAGGCGGTGGCGCCCACGCCCTGGACCCTGCCGGGCACGACCCCGTCCGGGGGGACCGCCACGCCCCGGCAGCGGTGGCGCGCCCGCCTGCGCCGGCCGCACCGGCGCAGCGGGTGAGGGTGGGCGACCGCTCGGGAAACGAGGCGGTTGAACGCGGCCGCGGCGGGTACGGGGACAGCACCAGCGGAACCACCCGAGGAGGGACACACGTGGTCAAGTACCTGCACGAGGCCGGGATCAAGTCCGAGTGGGCCTACGCGGCCGCCTTCGGCAGCATCGGCCTGTCGTTCGCGTCCTGGCTGACCTCCAAGGAGAAGGAGAAGGGCGCGGGCATCGACCGCGCCGACCGCTGGGGCATCTTCATCGGCCAGTGGGCGCCCACCTTCTTCGGCCTGGGCAACGCCCTCGCCGGGTACGAGAAGAAGAACTGACGGCCCCGCCCGCGCAACCACGGAAGGAATCGCGTGTACCAGCACACCCGTGAACTGCAGTTCACCGCCAAGCCGGAGAAGCCCGACGCCCTGTTCGCCGCGAAGTTCCAGGAGATCCTGGGCGGGCAGTTCGGCGAGATGACCGTGATGATGCAGTACCTGTTCCAGGGCTGGAACTGCCGGGTCCCCGGCAAGTACAAGGACATGATCATGGACATCGGGACGGAGGAGATCTCGCACGTCGAGATGCTCACCGTCATGCTCGCCCGCCTGCTGGAGGGCGCTCCCGGTGAGACGACGGAGAAGGCCGCCGCGGCGAACCCGGTGCTGGCGGCGGTCCTGGGCGGGCAGAACCCGCAGCACGCCATCGTCTCCGGCGGCGGCGCCCGGCCCACCGACAGCCAGGGCGTCCCCTGGAACGCCGGCTACATCGTCTCCAGCGGGAACCTGCTGACGGACTTCCGCTCCAACGCGGCCGCCGAGGGGCAGAGCCGGCTGATGACCAGCCGCATCGCCAACATGACCGACGACCGCGGCGTGAAGGACATGCTGGCCTTCAACCTGGCCCGCGACACCTACCACCAGCAGCAGTGGCTGCTCGGCATCCAGATGCTGGTGGAGGAGGGCTACGCGGAGAGCGAGATCGAGCGCTCCAACGCCGACCTCGAGCGCGACGACGCCGCCCACGTCTTCTACACCTCCACCAACGGCAGCCGGGCCGGCGAGGGCCTGTGGGCGACCGGCAACAGCGTCATCGACGGCAAGCCGTTCCGCACCGAGGAACTGCGCCCGCTGACCGACGACCAGGGCATCCTGCCCGCGCCCGACCCGCTGCAGTACGTCACCTACGACGGCAGCCAGGGCCCGGGCAAGCCCGGCAACGCCCTGGGCGGCGCCGCGCAGCAGGCCGAGAACGTGGTCACCAAGGTGAAGGACGCCATCACCGGCGACAAGCACTGAGCCGACCGGTCCGGCGCTGAGCACCGCTCGCACCAGCCGGCGGGACGCTCCGCTGGAGCCCGGGTGCCGACCCCTCGAGGGGTCGGCACCCGGGCTCCAGCGG
>NZ_JBKBCT010000149.1:0-812 GCF_050871525.1 Kineococcus auxinigenes
GACCATACCCATCGCGGGACACCGTCCCGCTGGGGTTGGTGTACCGCACTCTTTCATAGGACACCAACGATGAAGATTCCTCAATCCTTTACCCGAAGCCGCTGCCCGTCGAACACGGCCGCCGGCGCAATCCTGCAACGTGATGCTTCACGCGTTCTGCGTCGCGTCGCCAATGACCTGGCGCTGCGTCAACGGGAATATTCGATCCGCACGCGTCGCCAGCGTCGCCGCCTGGTCGACGTCTTCGCGCTGCACACCGACGCGCTGTACTTCGAAATCTCGCACGCGCCGGCGGACCCGAAGGTGTTGGTCCGCTATCGCACCTGCGCCGGCCGTCACGATCTTGGCGGCGGCCGCAACAACGCCGTCTGCCTGGAGTCGCTGGCATCGCCGGAAGGTTTCAGCCAGCTTCTGGCCAACCTGCGATTCGTTGCCGGCCGCCGTGGCTAAAGCGAGGCCGCCATGTCCAAACTCATCAAGGTCATTCTGCGCTCGACCAGCGGGGACGAGACATCTGGAAGGGCAGCCATCCAGGCTGACACCGATGTTGTCGTGTTGCCCAACCGGTTGGTGCAGCAGATCGAGTCGGCCAAGGCCGCAGGCGAGGCGTACGTCCTCGTTGCTGCCGAGGATGGCTACGAAATGCCGCTCGTGCACGTCGAAGCGGCGACGTTTCGCTTGAACCGCAAGGGCCGGGCGCGCAAGTCGTTGTGGACTGCCGGGGCGCCAGCGCCTCGGCCAAGCTTGCGGCGCTGGAGAATCAACCCGCCCCGGCCCCCTGATGGAAATGAAGGATACGAGAGCGAAGCACA
>NZ_JBKBCT010000021.1:0-50603 GCF_050871525.1 Kineococcus auxinigenes
GCACGCCAGCGCACCCACACCTGGTCCTGCTGCTGCGGACTCAACCCGAAGGTCTGCACCGGCCCCACCTCCACACCCACCCCGCCATGATCAAAGAAGGGCGGTGCGTTGACCGGTTGAGACCGCCAAGGTTTCTGGATGGACCTGCGGCAGATGCAGTACGTCGTCACGCTCGCCGAGGAGCGGCAGTTCACCCGGGCCGCGGCGCTCACCGGCGTCTCGCAGTCGGGGCTGTCCGCCGCGATCCGCGGCCTGGAGCACGAGCTGGGCACGGCGCTGTTCGAGCGCACCTCCCGCCGGGTGGAACCCACCGACGCCGGGCGCGCGCTGCTGCCCTTCGCCCGCTCGATGCTCCAGCAGGCGGCCGCCGCCCGCGACGCCGTCGTGCAGGCGGGCCGGGAACTGTCCGGCACGCTGCGGGTGGGCGCCGAGCAGTGCCTGGGCCTGGTCGACGTCTCCGGCCTGCTGGAGCGGTTCCACCGCCGCTACCCGCAGGTGGAGGTCCACTTCGACCAGGCCGGCTCGCACGACCTGCTCGACCGGGTGCGGGCCGGTGACCTCGACGTCGCCCTGGTCGCCACCACCGAGCACCTCGGCGCGCTGCCGCACACGGTCCTGGGCACCGAGCCCCTGGTGCTGCTGTGCCCGGCGGAGCACCCGCTGGCGGCCCGCGACCGGATCGCCTGGGCGGACCTGGCCGATGTGGAGGTCATCGACTTCGCACCCTCCTGGGGGGTGCGCCCGCTCAACGACGCCGCGTGCGCGGCTCACGGGGTGCGCCGCCGGGTGCGGTTCACGGTCAGCGACGTCCACACCCTGCTGGACCTCGTGGACCGCGGCCTGGGCGCGGCCCTCGTCCCGCGGCACGTCGCGGGCAAGCCCCAGGCCGCGCGCCTGCGCGTCGTGCCCCTGCCGGACGACGCGCCGCGGTGGGTGGTCTGCGTCGTCAGCGCGCCGCGCGAGCGCGGGGCCTCGGCCGCCCCGCACCTGCTGGAGCTGCTCGTGGGCGGTCCCGGCCCGCACGCCCTTCCCGCGCCGGTCTGAGGCGGTTCACCGCAGCGCCGCCGCCCACGCCTCCCGCGTCGTCGTCACCGCCCGGCCCGTGGCGGCGGCCTCGGTGATCGCCGCCGCGACGAGCTGGTCCTGCGCCGCCTCGGCCAGCGGGTAGGGGGGCGGGCCCGCGCCGCGCACCCACGCGGCGGTGCGCAGCAGCAGCGTCGCCACCGCGATCTCCTCGTCGGACAGGCGCTCGCCCGGGAAGGGGTTGCGGTGCAGCACCTCACCGTCCAGGGAGAGGTGGTCCAGGGCGAAGCCCTGCACGTCCTGGTGGATGCCCGTCTGGCGGCGCACGATCGCCGACTCCACGACCGTGCGCTCGTCCACCAGCCGCACCACCCGGTCGTCGGTGATCTCACCGGAACTGCCGCGCACCACCAGTCGCCGGGTGCGCAGCGGGTTGCGCGTCTGCGTCTCGGTGAAGTCGTACAGGCCGCCGCGCCCGTCGCCGGCGTCGAGGACCGCCACGGTGGAGGCGGTCGGGCGGGCGGTGGTGTCGCCGGTCCAGCCGCGGCGGTCCACGGGGTTCACCAGCGCGGCGGTGCGCGTCACCGCGCTCACGCGCAGCGGCTCGGCGCCCAGGCCGGTGAACGCCCGGATCAGCGCGACCGCGTGGTGCAGCTGCGTGGAGGAGACCTGCACGTCGCCCACGGCCCCGATCAGGCCGCGGCGCACCACCTCCAGGCGGGCGGCGTTGCCCGGGTTGAGCGGGTACTGCTCGGCCACCTGCACCCGCCCGCTCGCGCCGACCTGCTCCCACAGCCGCCGCAGCGCGGGCACGTCCGCGCCGGGCGGGGTCTCGGCGAGCACCGCGGCCCCCGCGGCCACCAGGTCCGGCACGAGCACCGCACCGGCCGAGGGGGGTGCGGTGCTGACGACGAACTCCGGGTCCGTGGCCAGCAGTTCCGCGGTGCCGGCCACGACCGGCGGCCCGGAGCGCCGGGTCACCTCCCCGGCGGCGCCGGGGTCGCGGGAGAGCACCGCGGTGATGCGCAGGTGCCGCGGCAGCCGGGCCGCCACCCGCAGGAACATGCCCGCGCGGTAGCCGGTTCCGACCAGCGCGAAGCGCGCGGGCCCGCCCGGCCCGGCGCGGCCCGGGGCGTTCACACCCCCACAGTGGAGGCCCGCACCACCAGGCGCGTGGGCATCGTCGTGGTGCCCGCGACCCGGTTGCCGGCGACGGCGTCCAGCAGCAGTTCCCCCGCCCGGCGGCCCATCGCCTCCAGCCCCAGCGCGACGGTCGTCAGCGGCGGGCGAGAGGCCAGGGCGATGACGTCCCAGTCGTCGAAACCCACGACGGCGACGTCCTCGGGCACGCGCCGCCCGGCGTCGCGCAGCCCGTCGCACACCCCGCGGGCGATCTGGTCGCTGCCGCAGGTGACGGCGTCCACCTCCGGGTGCCGGCGCAGCAGCAGCTCCGCCGCCAGGCGGCCCCAGCGCTCGCTCCAGTCCCCGTGCAGCGGCTCGCCGAGCAGGTGCCCGCCGGCCTCGGCGACGGCGGCGTCGCGGCGCACCACCGCGGCGTGGTGGTCGGCCGGTCCGGTCACGTGCGCCACCCGCCGGCGGCCGAGGTCCAGCACGTGCCGCACGGCGGCGGCGGCCCCACCGGCCTGGTCGACGACCAGGCTGGTGTCGGCCGGGTCCTGCGAGGGGGTGAAGGCGTACACGACCGGCACGTGGCCGGGGGTGGCGACCGGCGGGCGCGGTTCGGTGCGCCGGCCGGTCACGATGATGCCGTCGACGCGGCGGGCCAGCAGGGTGCGCAGGTAGTGCTGCTCGCGCAGCGGGTCGTCGCGGCTGTCGCACAGCAGCACGACCATCTCCCCGGCGCCCAGGGTGTTCTCCGCGCCCAGCATCACCGGGATGGAGAAGCGGCCGAAGCTGTCGGTGGTGATCAGGCCCACCGTGTAGCTGCGCCCGGAGGACAGCCCGCGCCCCAGGGAGTCGGGGGTGAAGCCGAGCTGCTCGGCGGCGCGCCGCACCCGCTCGCGGGTCTCCGCGCGCAGCTGCCCGGTGCCGTTCAGCGCCTTGGAGGCCGTGCCGGGGGAGACGCCGGCGAGGGCGGCGACGTCCACGATCCGCGGCGGGGTGTTCACCGCCGGAACGCTCGTTTCCGTCATGCCGCGCCTCCTGTTCCTCGACGGGCGACGTCCTCGGCCCGGGGACCCACGACTGTACCTCCCTTGACGCTGACTGCCTGGGGTCGTAGCGTGCGCCGCAGAAAACGTGTTCCTTCGTTTCCCCAGGAAGCGGCGGACCGACTCGACGGAGAGCTGATGACCACGACCGCGCCCGCCCCCAGCACCACGACCCCGGCGCCCGTCGCCCCGGCCGCGCCCACCGCGGACGCCGCTGTCGCGCTGCACCCGGTCCCTTCCGGCCGCGCCCGCATCACCGGCGGGTTCTGGCACGAGCGCCAGGACGCCAACCGCCGCCAGGCGATCCGCACCGGCTACGAGAAGCTCGAGACCGCCGGGAACCTGCAGAACCTGCGCATCGCGGCGGGCACCGCCACCGGCGAGGTGCGCGGGCCGATCTTCATGGACTCCGACGTCTACAAGTGGCTCGAGGCCGCCGGGTGGGAGTACGGGCGCGAGCCCGACGAGGAGGTCCTCGGCTGGATCCGCGAGATCACCGGGATCGTCGCCGCCGCCCAGGCCGAGGACGGGTACCTCGACTCCGTGCAGCAGGTCCGCGGGAACGGCGCGCGCTACGTCGACCTGCCCTGGAGCCACGAGCACTACTGCGCCGGGCACCTCTTCCAGGCCGCCGTCGCCATCCACCGCACCACCGGTGAGACCGGCCTGCTCGACGTCGCCGTCAAGCTCGCCGACCACCTCGTCGCCACCTTCGGCCCGGGGAAGACGGAAGAGGTCGACGGGCACCCCGTGGTCGAGATGGGCCTGGTGGAGCTGTACCGGGAGACCGGGAACCGCGCCTACCTGGACCTGGCGCAGTGGTTCGTCGACGCGCGCGGACACGGCATCATCGAGCAGCACGGCAAGGAGCCCACCTACTTCTCCGACCGCGTGCCGGTGCGCGAGGCCGACACCGTGGAGGGGCACTCGGTGCGCGCGGTGTACCTGACGGCCGGTGCCGCCGACGTCGCCGCCGAGACCGGCGACGCCGAGCTGCTGGCTGCGCTGACCCGGCAGTGGGAGGGCATGACCTCCACCAAGACGTACGTGACCGGCGGCATCGGGGCGCGCTGGGACTTCGAGCAGTTCGGCGACCACTACGAGCTCGGCCCGGACCGCGCCTACGCCGAGAGCTGCGCCGCCATCGGCAGCGTGCAGTGGTCCTGGCGGATGCTGCTGGCCACCGGCGAGACCCGCTACGCCGACCTCGTCGAGCGCACCCTCTACAACGCGTTCCTGCCCGGCGTCTCGCTGGCCGGCACCGAGTACTTCTACGTCAACCCGCTGCAGATGCGCGCCGGCGCCCACACCGACGAGGAGCGCAGCGCCGCGCACGGCCGCCGCCCGTGGTTCGACTGCGCCTGCTGCCCGCCGAACATCATGCGCACCCTGTCCAGCCTGGACGCCTACGTGGCGACCACCACCGGCGACGGCGTCCAGCTGCACCAGTTCGCCACCGGCACCGTGCGCGCCGACGTGGCGGGCGGCGTGGAGCTGGCCGTCAGCACCGACTACCCCTGGGACGGCACCGTCCGCGTGGAGGTCCGCGAGCCCGGCGAGGGCGAGTGGGAGCTCGCGCTGCGCGTGCCCGGCTGGGCCGAGGGCGCCACCGCCACCGTCGCCGGCGAGGGCGTGGAGGCCACCGCGGGCGAGTACCTGCGCGTGCGCCGCGGGTGGTCCGCCGGGGACGTCGTGGAGCTCGTGCTGCCGATGGGCGTGCGCGTCGTCGAGGCCGACCCGCGCGTGGACGCCGTGCGCGGCGCCGTCGCCGTCGAGCGCGGCCCGCTCGTGTACTGCGTGGAGCAGCCCGACCTGCCCGCCGACCTCGTCGCGGACGACGTCCGGGTGCGCGTGGCGGAACTGCGCGGCGCCCGCGCCGAGCACCGCCCCGACCTGCTCGGTGGCGTTTCCGTGCTGCAGCTGCCGGTGCACCGCGCCCTCGGTGCGGCCAGCGGACCGCTGTACCGGCCGGCCGGTGACGAGGCGCCCGAGCAGGCCGCCCCCGAGACCGTGGAGGTCCCGGCGATCCCCTACTACGCCTGGGCCAACCGCGAGGTCGGGCCCATGCGCGTCTGGCTGCCGCGGGCCTGAACCGGCCCGCCCACCTGAGAGACCGAGGAGAGCGATGGTGCTTCCCCGCAGGAACGTCCTGGGCCTGGGAGGGCTGGCGGCGCTGAGCGCGCTGCTGCCCTCCTGCGCCTCCACCCTTCCCGAACCCGACGTCACCGCCGCCGGGTTCGGGCAGGACGCCACCGGCACCGTCCGGCTGTGGTGCCGGGCGGCCACCGTCGGCGGCGTCCGCCAGACCGTCGACGCCTTCAACGCCTCCCAGGACCGGGTGCGGGTGGAGGTGACGCCCGTCCTGGACGGTCAGTACGTCACCAAGCTCGCCACCGCGATCCGCGGCGGCAACGTCCCGGACATCGTCGACATCGACGACATCAACTCGATGCTCTTCATCTACCGGGACACCTTCACCGACCTCACCCCCCTGGTGGAGCAGCTCGACTTCGCAGACCGGCTCAACCCCGGCCAGCTGGGGCTGGCCACCCGGGACGGCCGGCACTACGGGGTCCCGTACATCGCCGACAACTCCGCGCTCTTCTACAACACCGAGCTGCTGGAGCGCGCCGGCGTGGACGTCGAGACCGCCACCGCGGACCTGGACGGCATGCTCACCGCCGCCCGCGCGGTGGGGGAGCTGGGCGACGGCTCGTACGGGCTGTCCATCGACGGCAACGCCGCGGGCATCCTGGGGTTCGTCGTCCAGCCCCACGTGTGGGCCGCCGGTGAGCGGAACATCGTCGGCGAGGTCGGCGATCAGCAGGGCGACATCGTCGGCAACGACGCCGTCCGGCGCACCTTCGAGTTCTACCGGACGCTGTGGGAGGAGGGCCTGATGCCGCAGGCCAACTTCTCCGGGGACGGCGCCCGCTGGGGCGCGCCCTTCACCGAGGGGAACGTGGCGCTGTTCCCCGCGAACTACTCGGTCGCCGTCCTCGGTGCCGACCCGCAGATGCAGGCCAAGACGGGCGTGAAGCTGCTGCCGGGCCCCGACGGCGGGAGGGCGACGTTCGCCGGCGGCGACAACCTGTGCATCCCGCGGGGGGCGTCCAACGCCTCGGGTGCGTGGCAGTTCGCCCGGTTCGCCCTGGACCTGCCGCAGCAGACCAACCTCCCGGCCGGCGGGTTCATCCCCGTCCGCTCGGACGCGGCGACGGAGGAGTACCGCCAGACGTACCCCCTGGCCGTGGCACCCCTGGAGCAGATCGAGGAGGCGTACGCACCCGTGACACTCGCCTACAACCTGCTGTTCAACCAGCAGGACTCGCCCTGGATCGCCGCCTTCCGGCAGGCCGTCTTCGACGGGGACGTCGACGGCGCCCTGGTCACCGGCCAGGAGGGCTTCGACCGCATCCTCGAGCAGGCGCAGCTGTGAGCGCCGTCGCGGACCGCACCGCGTCGCGCCCGCCCCGTCCCGCCCGGGGCGGGCGTCCCGCCGGCAGGGGCGGCAGCAGCGGCAACTCCCTCACCCACCCCACCCGCACCGGTGTGCTGCTGGTGCTGCCGGCGCTGGCGTTCGTCGTCGTCTTCGTGCTGGTGCCGCTGGTCTTCGCGGTCTATATGTCGCTGACCAACTGGCCGCTCATCGGCTCCTACGACTTCATCGGCTTCGGCAACTACGCCGGGGTCGCCCAGGACCCGGTGTTCTGGAAGTCGGTCGGGTACACCGTCCTGTACACGGCGATCGTCACGCTGCCCATCCTCCTGGTCGGCTACGTCCTGGCCGTGCTGGTGCGTTCCAACCGCCGCGGCTCCACCCTGTTCCGGACGGTCTTCTTCCTGCCCTACGTCATCGGCCTGACCACCCTGAGCTTCCTGCTCGTCCTGGAGGCCCAGCCCAGCTCAGGTGCGGTGAACATCGTGCTGGAGGGGCTCGGCATCACCGACGGCACGACCGCCTGGCTGGCCGACGGCCCGCTGGCCACCGGCCTGATCTGCGTGATGATCATCTGGGCGGTCTCGGGGCTGACGATGGTGCTGCTCATGGGCGGCATGCAGGGCATCCCGCGCGAGGTGTACGAGTCCGCGGAGATGGACGGCGCGAGCTGGTGGCAGCGCGAGCGCAGCATCACCGTCCCGATGCTCCGCAAGACGATCGCGATGAGCCTGGTCATCTCCGTCATCGGCTCGCTGCTGGCGTTCACCCAGTTCTACGTCCTCACCCGCGGCGGGCCGGGGACGGACACCCAGACCGTGGTCATGTACATCTACCAGCGGGGTTTCGTGCAGCTGCAGCTCGGTGCCGCCTCCGCGCTGTCGGTCGTCCTCGTTCTCGTCATCGGCCTGGTCACCGCCGCCCAGTTCCGCCTGCTGCGTGAGAAGGACTGAGGGAGCCGTCGTGTCCACCACCATGCCCACCAACCTCGCCACCGCACCGGCGAGCGCCCCGCAGCGCCGCACCCGGACCCGCCCCTCGGCGGGCCCGGACCGCGCCCGGGCGGAGAGCCGCACCAAGGTCACCCTGTACGCCGTCGGCGGGGTCCTGGCGGCGCTGGTCTTCCTCGTCCCGCTGGTGTGGTCCGTGCTGCGGTCCTTCCAGCCCAACGACGCCATCGTCTCCACCACGCCCACCTGGGCGCAGCTGACCTCCTTCACGGGGGAGAACTTCCGGGCCCTGTTCAACGGCGACGCCGACATCCTGCGCTCCGTCGGCAACAGCCTCGTGGTCTCGATCGCCACGGCGCTGCTGACGGCCTTCCTGGCCACCCTCGCCGGCTACGGTTTCGGACGGTTCGGCTTCCGCGGCCGCAACGTCCTGTTCGGCCTGGTCGTGGTGACGATGATGGTGCCCTTCCAGGCGATCATCACGCCGCTGTACCTGCAGATGAACGCCATGGGCCTGACCGACTCCCGGCTCGGTCTGGTGCTCTTCTACTCCACCGTCAACCTGCCGTTCGGCGTGTTCGTCATGCGCAACGCCTTCGAGTCCATCCCCGCGGAGATCGAGGACTCCGCGCACGTGGACGGCGCCGGCACGGTGCGCACGCTGACCTCCGTGTTGCGGCCGATGCTGGTGCCGGGCATCGCCACCAGCGCCCTGTACGCCTTCCTGGCCTCGTGGACGGAGTTCCTGGGGGCGCTGACGTTCCTCACCGACGACCGCAAGTACACCCTGCCGCTGTCGCTGGTGAACCTGCAGTCCGGTGCCTACGGGGCCGTCAACTTCGGCTACCTCGTCGCGGGAGCGGTCGTGGCGATGATCCCCTGCGTGATCCTCTACGTCGCCCTGCAGCGCTTCTACGTCGCCGGCCTGGCCTCCGGCGCCGTCAAGGGCTGACCCCCACCCCCTCCACCCCCGCAGCCCCCTCCAGCCACCCCCACCCGCGGTGGTCTTGCACGGTTGAGCGTTCACCCGTGCAAGATCACCGCGGGTTCGTTCGTGGGTGGGGCAACCCGGTGGGGGTCTGCGGCGTCTGAGGGGGTAGTCGTCGCGAGGAGGGGCCGTGGAAGGGTCGTTCGAGGAGTTCGTCGCCGCGGGCGGCGGCAGGCTCCTGCGGACCGCGCTGCTGCTCACCGGTGACCGCGCCGCCGCCGAGGACCTGGTGCAGGACGTCCTGGAGCGCGCGTACGTGCGCTGGCGCTCCATCGAGGACCCGCACGCCTACACCCGCACGGCGATGACGCGCGCCGTCACCGACCGGTGGCGGCGGGTGGCGCGGCGCCCGCGGGAGGTGGAGCTGCAGGACTGGCACGGGCGTGCCGTCCCCGACGGCGCCGCGGACCGCGCCGTGCGCGCGGACGTGGTGGACCGCTTGCGGAGGCTGCCGCCGCGGCAGCGGGCCGTCATCGTGCTGCGCTACTTCGAGGACTGGTCCGAGGAGCGCATCGCGGAGGAGCTGGACGTCTCGCGCGGGACCGTCAAGAGCCAGGCCTCCAAGGGCCTGGCCCGGCTGCGCGAGCTCATGGGTGCGGACGAGGACGAGGGGGCGATGAGCCGGTGGTGAACGAGGTCGAGGAACGGCTGCGGCGCGAGATGGCGGCCGCGGTGCAGGACGTGGAGGCTCCGGCGTGGCTGCCGGCCGCGGCGCGCCGGGGAGGGCGGCGCCGCGCGAACCGGCGGCGCGCGCTGCTGGCGGCCCCCGCCGCGGCGGCGGCCGTGGGCGCCGTCGGCGTCGCTTCGTGGGGCGGCTGGTCCCGGCCGGGGGAGACGTCGGTGGTCTCGCCGGCGGCCTCGGGCGCGCCGGCGGTGCAGCCCGACGTGCGGACCAGCGCGGGTCCGGCCGGCGGGCAGGAGGCCCTGCAGGAGGCGGCGCGCGCCGCGGTGGAGCAGGCCAGGGCCCTGGAGGCCTACTTCGCGGCCGGGTACGACTACGACGACGCCGTGGCGCTGGGCCGGTCGTGGAACGTCGAGCCCGGTGAGGCCAAGGCCACCGCCGGCGCGGACCTGCTCGCGGGCCGTCCGGTGCCGCTGGAGCCCACCGGCGAGCCGTACGTCGCCGCACCGGCGGACGAGGAGCTCGTGGCGTACTTCGGCGCCGGGTACGGCTACGCCGACGCCGTGGAGCTGGGGCGGCTGTGGAACGTCGAACCCGCGGAGGCCAAGACGACCGCGGGGGCGCACCTGCTGGCCGGCGAGGAGCTGCCGTTCGAGCCCGTCGAGCAGCCCGTCGAGCAGATCGCCACCGAGCCGGCCGTGCCGGCCGACGACCGGGCCCCGCAGCGCGACGCGTTCTTCGCGGCCGGCTACACGTACGACGACGCCGTGGAACTGGGGGCGGTGTGGAACGTGGACGCCTGGGAGGCGAAGGCGCTGGCCGGGGAACGCCTGCTGGCCGGTGAGACGCTGCCGGTGCAGCCCTGAGCACCCTGGACGACGAGCTGCTCCTGCGCCGGCGCACCGGCGTGGAGGTGGAGCTGCTCGCACCGCGCGGGTCCAGCCGCCGGCACCTCGCCGGCGAGCTGGCCCGCCGGTGCGGCGGCGCGGTGCGCCCGGTGTTCCACGCGGACAGCGAGACGTCGGCGACGGCGGGCGTCGCGAGGTTCTGGCACCTGACGCCGGGGTTCGAGGTCCTGGGGGCCGACGGTGCGCTGCTGTGCCGCCTCGTGGACGACACCACGATCGTGCAGGACCTGGACCCCTCGGCCGCACCGGCCCCGGGCTGGTACCGGGTGCTCACCGACGACGCGCGCCTGCTGCGCCTGGTCGCCGCGCGCACCGACCCGGCGGAGGGGATCGGGTCGGTGCTGGAACCGGTGGCGGAACTGTTCGGCACCCGGGTCACCGCCGTGGGAGCGGTGTTCCGCGTGGACGACGGCGCGGGGGCCAGCGTGGCGATGGCGGCGCCGCTGCCGGGGGAGCGTGAACGGCCCTGCGAGGTCATCACCCCACCCCTGGTGACCGACCACCTCGCCGCGCTGGAGGCGCTGCTGGCGCCGGCGCGCGAGCTGGGTTTCACCGTCCCCGCCGAGGCGGCGGTGCACCTGCACCTGGACGCGGCACCGTTCCTCGACGTCGCCGCCTTCTGCGGCCTGCTGCGGCTGTTCGGCCCGTGGCGCGAGGGCCTGCGCGTGCTGCTGGGCACCAACCCGGCGTGCCGGCGCCTGGGCCCGCTGCCGCCGGGGCTGGTGGCGCTGGCGGAGCGGGAGTGGACCGGGTGGGAGGAGCTGCGGGCCGCCGCGGCGGCCACGGGCGACTCGAAGTTCCGCGACGTCAACCTCACCCACGTGCTGGGCACGCACCCCGGGCCGCCGACCCTGGAGGTGCGGGTGCTGCCGGGGTGCGCCGACGGCCCCGGGATCGTCGGGCGCGCCGCCCTCGTGGAGGCGCTGCTGGAGCGGTTCTGCTCCGGTGAGCCCTTGCCGGCTCCCCCCGGGAACGCCACCGCGGCCGCGGACGCGCTGCGCACCCTCGCCGGGCACGTGCCGGCGCGGCGGTAGCGTCCTGGGCGACAACCGCCGCCGCAGGAGGAGAACCCCCGTGCCGTACTTCGTCGCCACCTACGCCTACACGCCCGACACCGCCGCCCGCGACGAGGTCCGCCCCGTGCACCGCGAGTGGCTCGCCGGTCTGGGTGAGCGCCTGGTGCTGTCCGGGCCCACCGACGCCGACGGTGCCGTGCTGGTGTTCGAGGCGCCCGACGCGGCCGCCGTGGAGGCGCTGCTGGACGAGGACCCCTTCACCACCGGGGGGATCGTGGCCGAGCGCCGCGTCGTCGGCTGGAACCCGATCCTGGGGCGCCTCGCCGGCTCCCTCTGACCGCTCCACCCCGACCGGCCCGCGCAGGACCCGGCGTCAGCGGCGCGCGGAGGCGTACAGCTGCCGCACGACGTCGGCGACGTCGGGTTCCTCCACGGACAGGTCCCGCACGTCGGCCAGCCGCGACACCCCGGCCAGGACCTGCGCGGCCGTGGTGGTGGTGGGGTCGAACGCCAGGCGCTGGCGCAGCCCCTCGGCCTCCACCGCCACCAGGTCCGCGCCGGGCACGCGCAGCGGCGGGACGGGTTCGCGCAGGTCCACCACGAGGACGCGGCGGGCGCCCACGCGCCGCGCCAGGCCGGGCAGGTCCCCGTCGTAGGCCAGGCGACCGGAGTCCACCACCAGGACGCGGTCGCACAGCCGCTGCACGTCGCCCATGTCGTGGGTGGTCAGCAGCAGCGTGGTGCCGTGCGTCTCGCGCTCGCTGCGCAGGAAGCGCCGCAGCCGCTCGCTGGACAGGACGTCCAGGCCGATGGTGGGTTCGTCCAGCAGCAGCAGTTCGGGGGAGTGCAGCAGCGCCGCGGCGACCTCCCCGCGCATGCGCTGCCCCAGGGACAGCTGCCGCACCGGGGTGGCCAGGAACGCGGCGAGGTCGAGGCGCTCGACGAGGTCGTCCAGGCGTGCGCGGCGGCGCTCGCGCGGCAGCCCGTGGATCGCGGCGAGCAGGCGGAACGACTCCGCCAGCGGCAGGTCCCACCACAGCTGGCTGCGCTGGCCGAAGACCACCCCGATGCGGCGGGCGAGGTCGCGGCGCTGCGCGGCCGGGTCCATCCCGCAGGTGCGCACGGTCCCCGAGGTGGGAACGAGGATCCCGGTGAGCAGCTTCACCGTGGTGGACTTCCCGGCGCCGTTGGCGCCGATGAACCCGACCGACTCGCCGCGCTCCACCCGCACGGACAGCCCGTCCACGGCGCGCACGACGTGCCGCCGCCGGCGCAGGCGCCCCGCGCGCACCCGCAGGACGTACTCGCGCACCAGGTCGCGCACCTCCAGGGCCGGGCCGTCCACGAGCCCGCTCACGAGCCGGCTCCCGTGTACCGGCGCACCCCGGCGCGCCACAGCAGCAGCGCCACCGCCCACGCCGGCGCGGCCGCCAGCGGGGTGCACCAGCCCAGCCAGGACGGCAGCCCGGCGGGCCCGGGCTGACCGGTCAGCGCGAGCACCGGCAGGTACGCCACGAAGCTCGCCGGCACCAGGTAGGTGAACGCCCACCGCAGCGGTCCCGGGTACAGGGACGCGGGGTGCTGGGCGGCGTTCGCGCCGCCGTAGGTGAAGGCGTTCGCGGCCTCGCGGCCCTCCAGGAGCCAGAACTGCAGCGCGCCGGCGGCGACGAACAGGGCCGAGAACACCGCGGTGCCGCCCAGCACCGAGGAGAGCAGCAACCAGGCCGCGCCGGCGGAGGGCTCCACGCCCACCCTGGGCAGCGCGACCACCAGGACGACCAGCCCCACGGCTGCGCGACCCAGCCGCCGCAGCGACACCTCCGAGGTGGCCAGCTGCGCCAGCAGCGGCAGCGGGCGCAGCAGGAACGCGTCCAGGGTGCCCTCGCGCACGTGCCGGGGCAGCTCGTCGACGTGCCCGACGAGCAGGTCGGCGAGCGCGAACGCGAGGTTCGCCAGCGCGAACACCAGCGCGGCCCGCCACACGTCCAGCCCGCCGAGGGAGTCCACTCGGGAGAACACCACGTACAAGGTGGCGAACTCGCTGACGCCCACGCCGACGTTCGCCAGCACGTCCGCCGCGAAGGACGTGCGGTACGTCAGCTGGGCCCGCACCCGGGAGGCCAGGACCGCCCGGTACGCCGTGAGCGCCACCCGGTGATCAGCCACGTCCTCAGCCACCCTGCACCACCAGCCGCCGCGAACCGGCGGCCAGCAGGACCCGCCCGAGCAGGACGAGCCCCGCCAGCCACGCCAGCTGCACGGCCACGACGCCCAGCGCCGCCGGCCCGGTGACCACGCCGGTGAACACGTCCGCGGGTGCCTGGAGCACCGAGGGGAACGGGGTGGCCGCCGCCAGGGCCGCCAGCCACGGCGGGAACCACGCCACGGGCACCGCCAACCCGGTCAGGACGGTCGCGCACACCGTGTACAGCAGCAGGATCCCGCGCACGTCCACCAGCCAGAACGCGGTGAGGCCCACGGCCCAGCGCAGCGCGAAGGAGATCGACACCCCCAGCACCAGGGACAGCAGGCCCAGCAGGTGGCCGCCGGGTTCGCCCGGCAGCGCCAGGCCGGTGCTCAGGGCCCCGACGAGCAGCGGCGGCAGGCCGCGCGGCAGCAGCTGGAACGCGGCGCGCCCCAGGTCCTCCGCCCAGGCGGCCAGCTGCGGGTCCACCGGCCGGGCCAGGTCCACCGCGATGTCGCCGGTGCGCACCCGCCGCGCCAGGTGGTCGTCGGCGAAGACCGACAGGGGGGCGAGCAGGGCCTGGCTGACCCACGCGAACGTCGCGGCCTGCGCGATGCCGTACCCGGCGACGGAACCGCCCGCTGCGGCGACGGTCCCGGTCAGCACGGCGGCCTTGATCGCACCGAACACGGTGTTCGCCAGCGCCCCGGCCGCCGTGGCGGCCCGGTAGGCGGAGTAGCGGCGGAAACCGGCGACCACCAGGACGGGGTAGGCCAGGACGGGGGAGGCCAGGACGGAAGAGGCGGTCGCCGGCACGGTCGCCGACCCTACCGGCGACCGGCCGCCGCGACGGGGGGTTCCGGCGCCGCTCGCCTTGCCGTCCCGGCCGCGGTGCCTACCGTGGGAGGGGACGGCTCGAACGCCCGGGCCGGCCCGCCCACGCCCTGGGGGTCCTCCGTGAGCAGCACCCGCACGTCGACGTCGTCCCGGCTGTCCGTCCACCGCTCGCCCGTCTCGCTGACCTCGCTCCTGGTCGGGATCGCCTTCCTGCTCGTGGGGGTGATGGGTTTCATCCCGGGGATCACCACCGACTACGGGCAGCTGAGCTGGGCCGGGCCCGACTCCCACGCGCACCTGCTGGGCGTCTTCCAGGTGTCCGTCCTGCACAACGTCCTGCACCTGCTCTTCGGCGTGCTCGGGGTGGTCCTGGCCCGCTGGTCGGACGCCGCGAAGGCGTACCTGCTCGTCGGTGGCGCCGCCTACCTGGGCCTGTGGGTGTACGGCCTCGTCGTCGCCCAGGACGCGCAGGCGAACTTCGTGCCGCTGAACACCGCCGACGACTGGCTGCACCTGGGCCTGGGGGCCGGCATGGTCCTGTTCGGGCTGCTCATGCCGCGCCGCACGTCCACGGGCACGGCGCAGACGTACGCCGGGGGCACCGCCGGTGGCGACGTGCAGTGAGCGGCCGCTGAACCGGCCCCGACGCAGCGGGTCGGCGGCCCGCTGCGTCACCCGGTCTGCGGCCAGGTCCAGCCGCTGTTCTCGACCACCCGGCGCAACCCGGCGCGCCGGTCGCCCTGCGCACGGACCGCCCGCTCGAAGGTGCCGCCGTCGGTGAGGGGGACACCCGCCTCCGCGAGCGCGGTCAGCGCGGGGGCGGGCGGTGCGTCGGGGGTGGGCACCAGGGCCGACGTGGCGGCGACGGTCCGCGCGTAGCCGCTGACGGCCTCCCGCACCGGCGCCACGGTGCTGTCGTCGGGGCGGGCGTCCGCGGCGACAGCGGCGCTGAGGATCAGCGCGGCCTCGTCCAGGGTCGCGACGGCCAGCGATGCCGCTGCCCCGGCCCTGCCGGTGTGGCAGTAGTGCAGCACCGGGTAGGCCAGGTGCTGCTCGGCCACCTGGGCCACCTCGCTGCTGAGGTTCACGAGGTGCTGGGTGAATGCGGAGCTGAACCGCCCACCGCTCCAGCCGCGCGCCACCACTTCCTGGGGGTGCGCGCCCAGGGCGAAGACGTGCACCGCCAGGGCCCGGGCGGCGACGACGGCCTGAACCACCGAGAGCAGGTACGTGACGGCGAGGGTGATCAGCAGGAAACCGGTGAAGCCGGCGACCGCGGCGAGCAACCGCCACCCCGGCTGGTTCGCGGTGTAGTCGCCCACGCCGAGGGTGGCGGTGGAGAAGCCGGCGAAGTAGACGGTGTCGAGCATCCCCGCGGCCCGGCCGGTCGTGGAGTTCACGACCGCGCCGCTGCCGAGGAACAGCAGCGACCACCCCGCCCACAGCAGCAGGACCCACGTCGACGCCGTCACCGTCAGCATCAGCACCCCGGAGAACCGCAGCGGCGTGCCCTCCCGGCCCCGGGGGTGGCGCCACAGCACGGCCCGCCACAGCGCTCCCGTGACCCGCCTCGTCAGCGGCCCGGCCCCGGTGCTCACGGACAACGTGGTCACCAGGGCGTCGACGAGGACGAGGACGACGAGCACGGTCCCCGTGATGATCTCCACTGCTGTCAGCACCGGTCCATGGTGCCGTCCGCCGGCGGTGGGCTACGGTCGCGGGGACCAGCACCGGGACGACGGGAGGCGCCGTGGCCACGACCCGGAGGACCACCACGACCGTTCGCCTGGTGGTGGACACCGACGCCAAGAACGAGGCGGACGACCAGTACGCGGTCGTCCACGCGCTGCTGTCCGAGACGCTGGACGTGCGCGGGATCGTGCCGGCCCACTTCGGCACCGGCCGCTCGGCGACGAGCACGGCGGACAGCCGCGCCGAGGTGGACCTGCTGCTGGAACTGCTCGGGCGCTCCGGTTCGGTCCGGGTCGCGGACGGCGCCCCGGTCGCGCTGCCGGACGAGCGCACCCCCGTGGACAGTCCCGGTGCCCGCCTGATCGTGCAGGAGGCGCTGGCCGACGACGACCGCCCCCTGTTCGTGGCGTTCCTGGGCCCGCTGACCGACATGGCCTCGGCGCTGCTGCTGGAGCCGCGGATCGCCGAGCGCGACCTGACGGTCGTCTGGATCGGCGGGCCGTCCTACGACGGGGTCTGGGACGGGCCGAAGCCGGAGTTCAACCTCAGCAACGACGTGCACGCCGCGAACGTCGTGTTCGGCAGCGGCGTCGAGCTGTGGCAGGTGCCGCGCTCGGTGTACACGCGCGTCGGCGTCGGGTACGCGGAGCTGGAGGAGCGGGTGGCCCCGTGCGGCCGCGTCGGCCGCTACCTCGTGGACCAGCTCGTCGCGTGGAACGACGAGCACCACCCCCGGGCCATCGAGCACCGCTCCCTGGGGGACTCGCCCGCCATCGGGGCGGTGCTGAACCCGCAGGGAGCGGTGTGGCGGCGGCGGGTGGCGCCCCGGTTCACCGAGGAGTGCACGATGACCGGGGGCGCCGACCCGGAGCGCACGCTCCTGGTGTGCGAGGAGTTCGACACCCGTTACCTGCTGGAGGACTTCTTCGCCAAGCTGCGCCGCGCCACCGTGATCAACGCTGCGCCGGAATCTCTTCCGCCGTCAGGGCCAGGGTCACCGGCTCCAGCGCGCCGCAGGTCACCGTGACGCCGACCCTGCCAGCGCGGGTGGGGCGCAGCACTGCGAGAGCGCGGCCGTCGAAGGTCGTCCAGGTGCAGGCGTCGAACCGTGCCGCCGTCCCGGGGTCGGCGCTGCACATGCCCGCGAGCACGGCTGCTCCGTCCACCTGCACGGTGACGGGGCGGTCGTCACCGGTGATGAGGCGCCCGGCGGCATCGCGCAGTTCGATGCTCGCGAACGCCAGGTCGGCGTCGTCGGCCCGCAGCCGCTCACGGTCGACCGTCACCACCAGCCGCGCGGGACCCCGGGCGGTGGACAGGCAGGTTCGACCGACTTCCCGGCCACCGCGGTAGGCGACGGCCGCGAGCTCGCCGGGGCGGTAGACCGTCTCCGAGGTGGCGATCACGGGGCGCTGCGCGCCCACCGCTGCACGCGTCAGTTCGGTGCCGTCCAGCAGCAGCGCGACCTCGTCGGCGTCGGCGTACACCTCGACGGTCACCGGCGCGCCTTCGTGGCCGGGCCAGGTCCACGAGGACACCGAATCGCTCCACGCCCACGGCGACTGCATGGTCACGGTGTGGTCGTGGTGCTGCGGGCGCAGGACGGCGATGTACGGCTCGGTGCGCAACCCGAAGACGATCTCGCGGTAGTAGGAGATCGGACGGCGCCAGCCGGTGATGTCCAGGTCGCCGCACCAGGCGGTCAGGTACGGGTACTCGCGCTCCAGGGCGGCGACGGCCTGCGGGTCCTCCGCGTACGCGGTGGCGCCGATGCCGACCTCACCGAGGTAGTCCCACCCGGTCCAGGTGAAGTCGCCGATGACGTTGGGGTTCTGCAGCACCAGCGGCCACAGGGTGCCGATCTTGGACGGGAAGGTCTCGGAGCCGACGATCACGCGGTGCGGGAAGAGCTCGCGGTCCTTCGCGTAGCGGCTCTCAGCGTAGTTCAACCCCAGCACGTCCAGGGCGGCGCTGGACTCGGTGGTGCGGCGGGTCGCCGCCTCGCTGGCCCCGATGGTGCTGAAGGCGTCGTCCATGCTCGCCATCGCCTCGTTCAGCCCGCCGTCGGGTTCCAGGACGGCCGGCAGGTCGTCGAGCACCGCGAGCAGCATGTTCACGCCGTTGGTCACCAGGCGTGTCGGGTCCAGGGTGCGCACGTGCTCAGCCATCGTGCGGGCCAGTCGGGCGCCGTGCGCGGTACCCACCTCGACGATCTCGTTGCCGATGGAGTACATGACGACGCTGGGGTGGTTGTGGTCCTTGGCGACCATCGCCTCCAGGTCGGCGGCCCACCACTGCGGGAAGTCCGCGGCGTAGTCGTAGGGCGTCTTGAACCGCGTCCACACGTCGAAGGCCTCGTCCACGACGAGCACCCCCAGACGGTCGCAAGCGTCGAGCATGGCGGGGGAGAGGGGGTTGTGCGCTGCACGGATCGCGTTGAACCCCGCCGCCTTGAGCAGCTCGACGCGACGTTCCTCCGCGCGACCGACGGCGGCGGCACCGAGCGGGCCGTTGTCGTGGTGGACGCAGGCACCGCGCAGCAGCACTGGATCACCGTTGATCCGCAGGCCCTTGCGGGGATCCACCGTGACGGTCCTGACCCCGAAGGTGACGAGGACATCGGTGAGCGGATCACCTCCGAGACCGACGCGTGCGGTGTGCAGCGACGGCTGATCGGGGCTCCACAGGGCCGCGTCCTGCAGGTACAGGCGCTGACGCAGCAGCGATCGCTCGCCGGGCGCCAGGGTCACGGGAGTGTCCTCCCGCTCGACCTGCCGCCCGTCGGGACCGGTGACGGTGGTGCTGAGCACGGCCGTGCGCGTGCTCAAGCCCGCGTTGGCCACCGTCGTGGCGACCTCGACGACGGCCTGGTCCTCCTCCAGCCGCAGGGTGCTGACCCGCACCCCGTCCGGCACCACGTGCACGGGGGCGTCGACGTGCAGCAGCACCGGGCGGTGCAGCCCCGCGCCGGAGTACCAGCGCGAGTCCTGCCCGGAGCGGACCTCGATGCGCAGGACGTTCTCGCGCCCGTGGCGCAGGTACGGCGTCAGGTCCACGAAGAAGCGGGCGTAGCCGTCGGCCCGGTTGCCGGCGAACTCGTCGTTGCAGAAGACCTGTGCTCGGCGGAAGGCTCCCTGCACCTCCAGCCGAGCCACGCGGCCCTCCCACTCGGCGGGGACCGTGAAGGACTTCAGGTAGGTGAACGCCCCCGGCGGGTAGTACGCCCCGGCTCCTCCCGACGGTGCCTCGGGGCTGCGCTGGGCGTCGCGCAGAGCGTCGTGCGGCAGGCGCACGGGCACCGCAGGGGCGCCCTCACCTCCCGCTGCGAAGGGGCCCAGGGGGGCCCGGCAGACCCAGCCGTCGTTGAACGAGATCACTGCCACGTCGTTCTCCGTCCTGCCCCGGGGTCAGCGGGGGTCGTCCTGGCCTTCGTAGGTGAAGCGGTCCACCGCCACGCGGCCGGTGGTGGCGTAGACGCCGACGCAGCGGCCGGTGAAGGAGCCGGCGGTCTCGGCGGTCGTGGCCCTGCCGTCCACCTCCGCGAGCTGCACGAGCCCGTCGGGCCCGAGGAAACCGGCCCGCACCAGGTCGCAGGTGATCGAGCGCAGCCCGAACCCGGCCGACGGCGGCACGGTCGCCAGGTGCAGCTCGACGGGTCCGGCCGGTGCGGGCGCCTGCCAGGTCTCACGACGCGGGCGAGCACCGCGCGGGCGCGCACCACCGGGCCGTCGGGGCCGTTGTCGAGCTCGACGTCGACGTGGTTGTCCTCGTCGATGCGGATGCTCAAGCCCCGACGCCTCCGCCGGCGTCGACGAGAGCGCGGACCTCGATGGCCTCGTGCTGCTGGCGGTGGCCGACGAAGCAGGGGCGCGCCTCGTCCATCGTGGAGCCGTCCCCGGCGAGCACGAGCCACCCGAGGCGCTCGGTGAGGGAGGAGAACTCCTGCGCGGGGCGGCGCACCGAGATCCACGGCAGGGCGAGCTGCTCGTCGTCGAAGTCGTCGTGCTCGACCACGTGCGGTCGCGGGGCGTCCAGCGCGACGGGGTCGACCTCGGGCCAGCCGTCGGCGGTCCAGCGCACGGACGCGGCGAACGTCTCACGGCCCATGGGTGAGAAGGAGCGCACCATGCCACGGGGCCGCACGCCCAGCAGCACCATCGCCCAGGACCCGTCGGGAGCGCGGAACAGGTCGCCGTGACCGGTGTTCTGCACGGGTCGGTCGGTGCCGCGGGCGGTGAGCAGCGGGTTGCCCGGGCAGCCGGTGAACGGCCCCGTCGGGGAGGGGGCGCGCGCGATGCTCACGGCGTGGCCGCGCTCGGTGCCGCCCTCGGCCACCAGCAGGTACCAGGTGCCCTCGATCTCGTACAGGTGCGGCGCTTCGGGGAAGATGCCGCCGGTGCCTGACCACAGCGAGCGCGGTCCCTCCAGCGCCCTGCCGCCAGTCAGGTCCAGGCGCACCTGCTGGATGCCCAGGTGGCGCACGCCGCCGGCTGCCGCGTCGCGCAGCAGCAGGCCGGAGAAGGTCAGGTAGCAGGTGCCGTCGGCGTCCCAGGTCAAGTCCGGGTCGATGCCGTCCAGCGGCTCGCCGTCGACACCGGTGATCGGTGTGCCATCCGACCAGGGCCCTTCGATCCGCTCGGACGTGAAGTGCAGGTTGCCGCGCCCCATCGCGTCGGTGACGACGACGTGGAAGCGCCCGTCGTGGTGGCGCAGCGTCGGCGCCCACGCACCGCCGGCGGTGGGCACGTCGAACAGCTCCAACTGCCCGGCTCGGGTGACGACGTGGCCGACGGGCGTCCAGGTGACCAGATCGGTGCTGGTGAACAGCGGGATGCCCGGCAGGAACTCGAACGTGGAGCACGCCGGGAAGTACGTGCCGCCCACCTCGCAGATGCTGGGGTCGGGGTGGAACCCCGGCACGACCGGGTTGAACCACGGCCTCGAGGGGGTCGTCACGGCAGGAACCTTCCGCAGCGGGGGATCGGGGTGTCGGGGGAAGGGCCACTGGCGGGAGCGCGCACGGTCGCTGCGAGCTGGTGCCGCGCTCGTGCGCGTCCACCGCCTGAGCGCGGACGGGGAACCGCGCCGGTGCTCAGGCGCGCGTCAGGCGCAGCGCGATGAACTCGCGTCCGGGCAGTGGCACTCGGCAAGCACCCTGCACGGTCTCGGGCAGGCGCTGCACGGTCATGTTCCAGGTGTCGATGACATCCACGTAGTAGGCGTTGCCGGGGGGGAGGACCAGGGACCGGAAGCGGGGCCTGCCGAACCCGAAGTACAGCAGGTACTGCTGCTGGGCCACGCCGGCCCACGGCACGTCCCAGTCCGAGGGCAGCGGGTCCAGGACCCCGTCGGGGGCCTGCTCGAGGATCCGGCGCAGGAAGGCGATGCGTTCGGGGGACTCGCCGGTCAGCTGCCCGCCCTTGGCCCACCAGATCTGCTCGTCGTCGCGGTAGTAGGTCTCGCCGTGGCCGACGTAGCCGCCGCGCACCGCTCCCTCCCAGAAGCGGCGCACCATCTCCTGGCCGCTGATGTTGCCCCAGCCCTGGTCCAGGTCGCCCTCGTAGGCGCACTCGTCGACGACCACGGGCTTGCCCCACTGCCGTCGCCACTCGTCGACGTTCTCCGCGGTGCGGTAGACGTCGATGCGCTGGACGCTGGAGTGGGTGATCCACTTCCGGGTGTAGTCGTAGAACGGCCCGCAGTTGTGGATGGACAGCAGGTGTCCGACCGGGTCCTCCTTCACGACGAGGGCGGCCATGCGCTCCCAGTCGTCCTCGGTCTTGGCCCACAGCAGGTCGTACTCGTTCGCCATCGACCACCACACGTTGGGCAAGGCGGCCAGGCGGCGCACCAGGTAGCGCACGTAGTGGTCGTCGGCCGCGGCGCCCATGTCCGAGAAGCCCCAGCGGTCGTAGGCGTGGAAGAGGATGACGTCCGCTTCGATGCCGCGCTGGCCCAACTGCCGGATGGACTCCTCCAGGTGCGCGAAGAACGCCGGCTCGAAGCGGGTGAAGTCCCACTGACCGTCCTCACCACGCGGGTAGGGGTACAGCTCCGGCTCGTTGCTGTTGTACAGGTACGACTTGGGGAAGACGCACATGCGCAGCTTGGTGAACGGCGCCCGTTCCAGCGTGCGCAGCGTCGCCTCGCGCACGTCGGCACCCTGGTGGATCCACGCGTAGGCGGTGGTTCCCAGCGGGGTGTGGCGGGTGCCGTCGTCGTGTCGGAAGTGGAAGCCGTCCACGTGCACCGGACCGTGCTGCCCTTCGGCAGCGCCCTCGACGGTGAAGGTGCCCACGATGCCGTCCAGTGAGCGGGCGGTGGAGGAGGTGCGGAAGGACCACGCGCCGGCGGTCTCGGGCAGCAAGCGCACCAGGTAGCGGCCCCGGCCGTCGTAGAAGCCGCCGACGACCACTTCCCGCTCACCGCAGGTGAACGTCGTGCTGACCTCGACGTCGACGAAGGGGTTGCCGTGGGTCGGGCCGTCCAGCTGCACCTCGTACGGTTCCCGCGCCCGGCCGCTGCCCGTGTGCGAGACGGTCGCCGAACCCAGCGGTACGGAGGCATCCTCGTAGTGCTGCGCCGGCTGCGGGAACGGGCGGTGCGCGCGCAGGGCCGGGCTGCCGTCGAGAGCAGCCAGCCCTTCCCACAGCGCGCTCAAGGCCTGCTCGTCGTCCTGGATGGCCGGGGAGTGCGCGACCAGCGCCCCGACGGGGAAGCCGGTCAACTGGGTGGCCATGGGGGAGTTCAGGACACCGGGCAGTGCCTGCTCGACCAGGCGCCGCGCCTGCGGGTCGCCCAGGATGTCCTTGACGGGGGAGTCCTTGCTGTAGCCCATGCTGCTCGCCGCTCGCTTCTCGTGCTCGGTGCCGATGGTGGTTGCTGGGGTGCCTGCTCGGGGCCTGACTGCCGTGAGTGGGCGCTGGTGTGCCCGGTGCGCGGCTCCACCGGCACCCGGCCCTCGCGGCGCTGGTGTCAGGCCGGTGCGTCGCCGGCCACGCTGACGCGTGCGCCGATGCCGGCGCCGGCCTGCTCGTCCTGCTCGGCCTGCACGGCGAGGAGCCGCTGGCGCTCCGCGCGTCGCCGTGCCTGACGCTCCGGGTCCGCGACGGGCGCGGCCAGCAGCAGCCGCTGGGTGTACGGGTGATCAGGGTCACCGGTCACCTTGCCCGACTCGCCGGTCTCGACGATCTCGCCGCGGTACATCACCGCCACGCGGTGGCTGATGTGTCGCACGACGGACAGGTCGTGGGTGACGAACAGGTACGCCACCCCGGTGTGTTCCTGGATCTCGATGAAGAGGTCCAGCACGCGTGCCTGGGTCGACAGGTCCAGGGCGCTGACCGGCTCGTCGCACACGATCAGACGGGGCCTGCGAGAGAGGGCCCGGGCGATGGCGATGCGCTGGCGCTGACCGCCGGAGAACTCCCGGGGCAGGCGCTGGCCGGCGTCGGCGGGCAGACGTACCTCGTCGAGCAAGTCGCGCACCCGTTTGTCGGCGTCGGTGCGGGAGGCGCCGGCTACCAGCAGCGGTTCGGTGAGGATGTCGTTGACCGTCAGCGCCGGGTTCAGCGAGGTGTACGGGTCCTGGAACACCACCTGGATGTCGTCGGACAGGGCACGCCGCTCGGCCTTGCCCAGCCCGGAGATCACCCGGCCGTCGAAGCGGACCTGCCCGGCGGTGACCGGAGCCAGGCCGAGCACGGCGCGCCCCAGGGTGGTCTTGCCGGAGCCGGACTCACCGACCAGACCGACGGTCTCGCCGGCGGAGATGTCCAAGCTGACGCCCTTCAGGGCGCGGAACGGCTTGGACCGGAACCCCTTGCCGGGGTACTCCACGACGACGTCGCCGATCTCCAGCAGGGAACGGTCACCGGCCGGACGGCTCGGAGCGCTGTGCGCGCTGGCGTGCGTGCTCACGGGCGGGCTCCCTCGGAGGTCGTGGCGCGGGCCGGACGGGAACCCGTGCCCAGCGGTGGACGCGGCTCGGTGTCGTCCAGGGTGGAGTCCAGCAGCATCCGGGTGTACTCGTGCCGCGGGGCGGCGAAGAGCTGACGGGCCGGTGCCTGCTCCACGATCCGCCCGGTCCGCATGACCGCGATGTGATCGCAGATGTCGGCGACGACCCCGAAGTTGTGCGTCACCAGCAGGACGGCCATGTTGCGCTCCTGCTGCAGGGAGCGGATCAAGTCGAGCACCTCGGCCTGCACCGTGACGTCCAGAGCGGTGGTGGGTTCGTCCGCGATCAACAGGTCCGGCTCACAGGAGACCGCACCGGCGATCAGGACGCGCTGGGCCATGCCGCCGGAGACCTCGTGCGGGTAGGAGTCGAAGACGCGGACGGGGTCGGTGATGCCGACGCGGGCCAGCAGGCCCAGCGCCTTCTCCTTCGCCGCGGCCTTCGACAGGCCCAGGTGCTGGCGGATGGGCTCGATCAGCTGCGAACCGATGGTGAAGGAGGGGTCCAGGTTGCTCATCGGCTCCTGCGGGATGTACCCGATGCGCATCCCCCGGATCCTGTTGCGCTGGGTCGTGGTCAAGGACACCAGGGACGTGCCGTCGAAGGTCATCTCCGCGGCGTCCACGGAGGCTTCCGCGGGCAGCAGACCCAGGACGGAGAAGGCGGTCTGGCTCTTGCCCGACCCGGACTCGCCCACCAGACCGAGCACCTCGCCGCGGCGCACCGCCAGGGAGACACCGTCGACGACGGTGGAGGTACCGCCGTCGGAGCGGGGGTAGGACACGCGCAACTCGCGCAGGACGAGCACCTCGGTCCCGGTCAGCTCACCCAGCGGCACCGAGGGCGGGCGGGTGTCCACGAGTGCAGTCCCGGATGCTGCAGCGCGAGCGCGGCGGCGACGCCGGCTCCCACCGTCAACGTTCTCCAGCGCATCGCGCAGTGCGTTGCCCAGCAGGGTGCACGCGATGACGGTGACGGCCAAGGCCAGTCCGGGCCACAGCAGCAGCCGCGGGGCCAGGTAGATGTTCTGGAAGGCATCGGAGAGCATCGAGCCCCAGCTCGGCTGGTTCGCCGAGCCCAGGCCGAGGAACTCCAGCCCGGACTGGATCAGGATGCCCAGGCCCAGCATCTGCGCGGCCTGGATGATCGTGGGGGCGGCCACCACGGGCAGGATGTGCCGGCGGACGATGCGCGCGTCGCTCAGCCCGGCCACGCGGGCGGCATCGACGTACAGCTCCTCGCGCACCGCTGAGACCGAGGAGCGGATGAGTCGGAAGACGCCCGGGGCCATCAGCACGCCGAAGACCGCCATCGCCAGGTAGGTCGACTGCCCCACGACGGCCAGCACCACCAGCAGCAGGATGATCGCCGGGATCGCCATCAGCAGGTTGGCCACCCACGAGGAGACGGCGTCGAACCAGCCGCGGAAGTACCCGGCTACCAGGCCGGTCGGCACCCCGATCAGCACGGCCACACCTGTGGCGATGAGCGCACCGACCAGGCTGGTGCGCGTGCCGTGCAGCAGGCGCGCCAGCACATCGCGGCCGACGCCGTCCGCACCCAGGGGGTAGGCACCCCCGGGCGGCGCGAGGGAGTCAGCGACCGAAGAGCGCGCCGGGTCCTGATCGGTCAACCAGGGAGCCAGGACTGCCACCAGCACCGCGACGCCCAGGACGACCAGGGCGGCGAGCGCGGCGGGGTCCTTCAGCAGGCGCCGACCCAGGCCCACGCGGGCGGCAGCGCTCGGCGCCGTGGTGCTCTTGATCGCAGGTCCTGCCGGTGCCGCGCCGGCGCTGCCGTGGGAAGCGGGGACGGTCATGCCACACGCACCTTCGGGTTGAGCCAGCCGTAGGCCAGGTCGATCACGACGTTGACCAGGGCGATGAGCACGACGGTGGTCACGACGATGCCGAGCACCACCGGCTGATCCCCCTGGGACGCGGTGGACATCGCGGCGGTGCCGATGCCGGAGAGACCGAACACCCTCTCCACCACGACGGCCCCGCCGATCAGACCGATGAACTGCAAGGACAGCACCGTCAGCGCAGGCGGGGCGGCGTTGCGCAGCGCGTGCTTGAACAGCAGGCTGCGCTCGCTGATCCCGCGGGCGCGCAGGGTTCGCACGTAGTCGCGACGCAGCACGTCGAGCATCGAGCCACGCACCTGCTGCGCGGTGGCGGCGATGGCGCCCACGGCCAGTGCGACGGCCGGCAGGATGATCGACTGCGCCCACGCACCGGGGTCCTCGCCGAAGCGCACGTACCCGGTGGCCGGCAGCAGCCCCCACCGCACCGCCACGAACAGCGCCAGGACGAGAGCGACGAGGAAGCCCGGAACGGCGAAACCGACGACCGCCACGACCTGCAGGACCCGGTCGATCCAGCCGCCACGCACGGCCGCGGCCACGCCCAGCAGCACGGAGACCACCGCGGACAGCAGCAGGCCGGCGACGACGATGGACAAGGTCACCGGCAAAGCGTTGGACAGGGTCTGCCAGACCGGCTGCCCGGTGAACCAGGAGGCGCCCAGGTCACCGCGCAGCAGGCCGGACAGCCACGTCCAGTACTGCGCCAGCAGCGGGCGGTCCAGGCCGAGCTCGGCGGCCTTCTGCGCTTCCTGCGCGGCCGTGGCCGACTGCCCGACGATGCTGCGCGCCGGGTTGCCGCCGGTCAAGTGCAGCAAGAAGAACGTCAGCGTGGCGATCGCCACGACGAGGACGACCGCAGCACCCAGGCGCCGCAGGATGAAGGTCAGCACGGCTGCTCCCCGCTCATAGCGTCCACTCGGCTCACTGCGCCGGCTCGAAGTCGTACAGCCACGGGCCGGTGGCGAAGGTGCGCATCTGCACGGTGACGTCCTGGGACGAGGCGTAGTACGCCGTCAGGGCGGTCCAGGGAGCGTTCCACGCCTGCTCGACGGTGTAAGTGTTCAGCTGCTGCAGCAGGACCTCGCGCTCGTCGTCGCTCGGTGCCGACTGGGCGCGCTGGATGAGGTCGCTGGCCGCCGGGTCCTCATACCGCGAAAGGTTCCACAGCGAGTCGGGCTTGAACTGGATCTGCACGGTGTCCCAGGGCCGGAAGGAGGCCAAGATGAAGTACCCCATGGGGAACCGGCCGGAGAGCAGTTCGTTGATGATCTGATCCGCCGGCACGGTCTCGTAGCTCGCGCGCACACCGATCGCCGCCAAGGCCTCGGTCAAGGCCGCTTGCGCAGCCGGGAAGCCGTTGGACAGGTCCAGCATCGTGACGTCGAAGCCGTCGGCGTACCCGGCCTCGGCCAGCAGCGCCTTCGCCTTGGCCACGTCGTACGGGTACCGGTCGTTGAGCGCCTCGTCGTAGACGTCGCTCTCGGGGTTGAAGACCTGCGTCGTCGGGGTCCCCAGGCCGCCCTTGGCCGACTCCACGAGCGCGGCCCGGTCGAAGGCATGGTTGAGGGCCTGTCGCACTCGGACGTCGGCCAGTGCCGGGACGATCTGGCCCGCGCGGTCCCAGATGTAGAGACCATCCACGTCACCGGGTGCGTACTCGACCACGTTCAGGTCGGAGTTCTGCAGTGCCGCACCGTTCTTGAAGTCGGTGATTTGCCCGCCGTCGATCTGGCCGGACCGCAGCGCGTTGGCCAGCGCGGTCGCATCGCTCATGTACCGCAGCACCACGGTGTCGAAAGGGAACGCGTCGGTGTTCCAGTAGTCGGAGTTGCGGGTGAAGGTGTACTGCGAGCCAGCGGTGGTGCCTTGGGCGGCCAGGACGTACGGGCCAGTGCCCACCGGGGTGGTCGCCAGGTTCCCACCCGTGATGGCCACGGGACTGGCCATCATCCCGGGCACGGTGGCCAGGTTGCTCAGCAGGGAGGGGTCGGGAGCGGACAGGCGCACGACGGCGGTGGTGGCATCGACGACGTCGACGCCGGCCACCGACGCCAGGTTCGTCGCCGCCTCGTTGGCGCCGGTCTTGGTGTGCTCCAGGTTCGCCTTGACCGCGGTGGCGTCGAAGGGCGTGCCGTCGGTGAACGTCACGCCCTCGCGCAGCGTCAGCGTCAGGGCTGTGGCCGACTCGTCGTAGGTCCACTCCGTCGCCAGGTTCGGGACGAGCTCAGCGTCGGGGGTCAGGAGCAGCAGCGAGTCGTAGACGGGCTGGTAGTACAGGGTGTTGTTGCCCAGCCCTGCGTCCTTCAGGTCCCACGGCTGGGGAGCGGCGATCGCCGCGAGCGTCAGGGTGCTGGTGTCGGCGGAGCCGCCGGAGTCGTCACCACCGCACGCCGTGAGCCCGGCGACGCCGGCGGTGGCCGTCAGTGCGGTGAGGAAGGTGCGCCGTTGCATGTTCTCTCCTGAGAGATCGAGTCGTGGCAGCGCCCTCGGAGCGCTGTTCGCGGTGGAGCGGGTGTACCGACCGGGCGCTGCGCGCCGGAGAGCTTCGGCGTTTCAGCGGCGGACGGCGTCGATCTTGAGCATCCGGGCGATGACGGTGTCGAGCTCGTCGTCGCGGAAGATCTTCTTCCAGTCGTCCTTGACGATGGACTCGCGGCCGTAGTCCATGGCGATGTGGCAGGCCTCGGAGAACGGGTTCGAGCCGCGCAGCGCGTTCGTCAGCGCGATGCCGACGTGGCCCCACAGCATCGCCCGGGCCGCCTCGGCGGGCACGCCGACGGTGTTCACCGTCTCGTCCAGCGCTTCCTTGAGCAGGGCGCCGATCATGCAGGCGATGGTCTCCACCAGGGTGGGTTCCAGGACGGCGAGCTGCTTCACACTGACCCAGTGCACCTGGATGACAGGGGCGTAGATGGTGGTGATGACCTGCTCGGCGACCGCCCGCACCCCCTCGTCGTCGACCTGCAGGGCGGCGACGACCTCCTGGGGCGCGGCGATGCCGCCGAAGGTGTCGGCGTACTCCTCGTCCGTGCGCCGCTCCAGGAAGACCGAGGGGTGGCAGGGGTGCGCCACGGCCTGCGCGACGCCGTCGCGGGAGGCGAGCAAGCCGGCGTAGGCGGCGGCCGGGTCCAGGGTCAGCAGGATCGAGCCGTCCTTCATGCGCGGCACGAGGTCCTCGGAGACCTGGCCGAGCACGACGTCGGGGACGGCCAGGACCACGACGTCGGCGCCGTCGACGGCCGCGTGCGCGTCGACGACCTCCCGGCCGGCGGCGCGCACCCGCTCCTGCCCGGCGGGGGAGTTCTCGGCGTAGCGGACGGTGAAGGCACTGGTGTCGAGGTTGTTCGACACGCGCATGCCCATCTTGCCGCCGGCGCCGATGACCGCCACGGTCGCAGCGCCGGTGCCGGTGGTCGTGGTGGGTTCTGCCAGGTCGGTCATCGCTGGTGCTCCTCGAGCGGGTGGGAGTCGGGGGCCGGGCGGGTCAGCCGGGCGAGGGTGGTGGCCGTCCAGGCGGCCTCGGTGCGGGTGGTGGTCTGCGGATCGCCCTGCCAGGGCAGCCAGTGCTCGGCGATGCGGCTGACGCCGCGACGCACGGGGTCCACGGCCGCGAAGACGGCGTCGTGGTCGAGGAGGCCCTCTCCCAGCGGCGCTCCGGTGAGGGTGAAGCCCACCCAGCCCTCGGCCCGGGTGAAGGCGAAGTCCTTCACGTGCCAGTTCTTCACGTGCGGGGCGCAGCGGGCGACCACGTCGGCGGGGTTCTCCAGGGCGGCCACGGTGTTGGCCGGGTCCAGGCAGATCCCCAGGTGCTCGCTGCCGAGGGCCTCGACGACGTCGACCAGGGCGGTGGTGGGGACCTGCTCGTAGGTCTCCAGCGCCAGCGTGACGCCGGCGCGGGCGTAGTCGGGCAGGACCTCGCGCAGCCGGCGCTCGGTCTCGCTGCGGTCGGGTCGATCCGCTGGGTCGGCGGGGCCGGCGGTCCACATGCTGCGCACCAGTCGTGCGCCGAGGACCTCGGCGATCCCGAGGTAGCGGTGCAGGTGCTCCGGGCGGGTGCCGCGGGTGCCGACCTCCAGGTCGAGGCCGAGGTCGTCCGCGCTGCGGCGCAGGTCCGCCAGGCCGGTCGCGTCCAGCAGGTCCAGGCGGGGTTCGTCGCAGACCTGGAAGACCTCCGCGCCCAGGCCGGCGGCGTCCTGGAGCATCTCGGTGATGCTCATCGGCTGCTCGACTCGTCGCGAACCGCGCCAGAAGTACGCGTAGGTCCCCGAACCCGCACCGGTGCGGGTGGTCCCGCTCGGTGCGGGTGGCGCGGGTGCGCCGGAGGGTGCGGTGTCCACGCTGACTCCCAGGGGGATCGCCCTGCTCGCCCGGCGGAGCGCCGGAGAGGGGTGGTGCGCGGCCTCGGTCCTGCCGACCCGGCCGACGGCTGCTGCGCCGTGCGAGGAGTCTGCGACACGAGCGAGGAGTGCGTCAACCGGTTGACCGAAAAAAGGTCAACCGGTTTGCTGGTGCCTTGCTCGGCGGTAGCGTGGTGCCCCGCCGGGACGCTTCGACGACGAGGACGGGTGAGCATGGGCGAGCGACTTCGAGGAAAGCGCGCTCTGGTGACGGGGGCGGCCTCCGGCATCGGGCGGGCGGTGGCCACCCGCTTCGCGGCGGAGGGTGCGCAGGTGGTCTTCGCCGACCGCGACCTGGACGGCGCCGAGCAGGCCGTGCGGGAACTGCCCGCAGCGGTGGCGGTGCGCATGGACGTCACCGACGAGGACAGCGTCCGGGCCGCCTACGCGCGGGTGCTCGCCGACGGAGCACCCCTGGACGTGGTCGTCGCCAACGCCGGCGTGCAGCTGTTCGGGCAGGACGCACCGATCGCGGAGCTGGACCTCGACACGTGGCGCCGCACCCTCGAGGTGAACCTGACGGGGACGTTCCTGACCGTCAAGCACGCCGTGCGCGCCATGACCGGGGGCGAGGGCGGGAACAGGGGCGGGTCGATCATCTGCACCGGCAGTCCCACCGGCCTGAACGGCGAGGGCAAGGACTTCACCGCGTACTCCTCCTCCAAGGCGGGGGTGCACGGCCTGGTGCGCACGGTCGCCGCCGCGTACGCGCACGAGGGGATCCGGGTGAACACCGTCGTGCCCGGCTACACCGAGACCCCCTTGGTGAGCGCCATCTCCGGGGACCGGGCCTCGCGGGCGGCGATCGTCTCGCGCACGCCGCTGGGCCGAGCCGGGACCCCCGCCGACGTGGAGGGGATCATGGTGTACCTCGCCGGCGACGAGGCGTCCTTCGCCACCGGGGCGATCTTCCGCGTCGACGGCGGGATGACGTCGCTGTGAGCGCGGACGTCCCCGGTCCGGCCGCGGACGCGGTGGACGCCTGGCTCGACGACGAACCGGCAGCACGTCCCGTCCGGGTCGGGGACTGGAACCTCACCCTGCGCGGCACGCACCTGGACGACATCACCCACCGCGGGCGGCGCCTGCTCAGCTCCCTGCGCGTGGTGGTGCGCGACCACGACTGGCGCACGGTGCCCGCCCGCCCCGTCGCCACCGAGGTGACCGTCGAGGGTGAGCACCTGCAGGTGGTGCTCGAGGCCGAGCACGAGGACCTGGGAGCGCACGTGCGCTGGCGGGGCGTGCTCACCGTGGACGGTGACCGTGTCGTGTACGCCGTCGAAGGCCGGGTCGCGAGCGCGTTCCGGCGCAACCGGATCGGGATCGTCGTGCTGCACCCGCCGGAGGTGGCCGGCACCGCGCTGCGCGTGCTGCACCCGGCCGGCACCAGCACCGGTACCGCCTTCCCGGTCGCGATCGCCCCGCACCAGCCCGCCCGGGACGTCGCGGGGCTGGCGTGGACCGCCGACGGGGCCGAGGCGTCCCTGACCTTCGCGGGGGACGTGTTCGAGACGGAGGACCAGCGCAACTGGACCGACGCCTCGTTCAAGACGTACAGCACCCCGCTGGACCTGCCGTTCCCCGTGCCGGTCGCGCCCGGCGACCGCTTCTCGCAGGCGGTCGAGTTGACGGTGAGCGCCTCCGGTGCGCCGGAGGCGCCCGCGGCCGGCGCGACCGCTCCCGCCGACCGCGCCGACGCCGGCCCCACCAGGGTGGAGCTCGCCCCGACCGGGTGCCCGGTGCCGCAGCTGCAGGTGGGGGCCTCCACCGCTCCCGGGGACGTCGCCGGTCCCGTCCCGTGGTGGACCGGGCCTGTGCTGGTCGAGCTCGACGCCACCGGTCGCGCCTGGCCCGGCGTGCTGGCCCGCGCTCGCCGTGAGGCCGGCGCCGCACCGCTGGACGTGCGCATCACCGCCGAGGACCCCGCGCAGCTCGAGCCCGTCCTCGCGGCGCTGCGGCAGGGGCCGGCCGCCGGCCCCACCGGCCCCGTGCCCGCCGTCGCCCGGGTCGCCGCCTACGACACCGCCGGGCACACCACGACACCCGCGCTGTGGGAGCACCTCCTGCGGCACGCCGGCCACCTGCCGCTGGCCGGCGGCACCAGCGCGCACTTCACCGAGCTGAACCGGCGCCACGGCGACCTGCCTGCGGACCTGCCGGCGCTGACCTTCTCCAGCACCCCGCAGATGCACGACACCGGCCGGCGCCAGCTGCTGGAGTCCCTCGCCGCGCAGCGCCTGACCGCCGAGCAGGCCGTCGCGATCGCCGGTGACCGCCCGGTGCACGTCGGCCCCGTCACCCTGCGCCCACGCTTCAACGCGGTGGCCACGTCCCCCCGCCCGCCCGCGGACGCCGACGTCGTCTCCGAGGGCACCGGGCCGCAGCACGTGTGGCGGGCCGACGACCCGCGCCAGGCCGGCCGCGGCTTCGCCGCCTGGCTCATCGCCTCCTTCCAGGCGTTCTCAGTGGCCGGCGTCGCCTCGATCACCTACGCCGAGACGTGGGGTCCCAGGGGCTTCGGCGCGGCCGACGGCACCGCGTTCCCCGCCGCCGGGCCGCTGCAGCAGCTCAGCGAGCTGTGCGGTTGGGAGCGGTTGGGAACCCCCCTGGTGCCGGGCGTCGGGATCGTCGCGGCCCGGCGGCACGGCCGGGTCGTCGTCCTCCTCGCGGAGCTCACCGGATCCACCCGGCACCTCGACGTCGCCGGCCGGCTCGTGCACCTGCGACCGTGGGGCACCACCCGCTGCGAGGGCACGTCGACCCCTCCGGGGACGACCCTCGACGGCGGGCCCTGCGCGGTGCTCCCTGGGCTAGCGTGACGACGTGCCGGCCTTTCGAGACGACGACCCCGCCCGGCTGGAGCTGGAGCTGGAGACCCTCCCGCGAGGGTCCGCGGTCGCGGAGGTCGCCCGCCAGATGACCTCGCTCATCGCCCAGGGGCAGTTCCCCCCCGGGTCCCGGTTGCCTCCTGAACGCCGACTGGCGGAGTCCCTCGGCGTGGGCCGCTCGGCGGTGCGCGAGGCGCTGGCGGCGCTGGAGATCCTCGGCCTGGTGCAGGTGCGTCCCGGCTCGGGCACCTACATCCGCGACAGCATGTCCGAGCTGCTGCCCACCACGCTCAGCTGGGGGCTGATGCTCTCCGCCGAGCACACCGCGCACCTGTCGGAGGTGCGCAGCGCCTTGGAGGTGCGCGCGGCCGTCCTGGCCGCCGAGCGCGGCGACGGGGACACCCTGGAGCTCCTGCGCGTCCACCTGGAGACGATGGAGGCCAGCACGGAGGACCTGCCCGCCTTCATCGAGGCGGACGCCGGTTTCCACCTGCAGCTGGCCCGGGCGGCGGGCAACGAGGTGATGAGCGACCTGTTGCAGACCGTGCGCTCGCTGCTGCGGGTCTGGGTCGAGCGGGGCCTGCGCAGCAGCGAGCAGGCCGTGACCGCCTGCCGCGAGCACCGGGCGGTGTACGAGGCGATCGCCGCGCACGACCCGCGAGCGGCGGAGGCCGCCATGAACGTGCACATGCGCACCGCCGGCGACCGCGTGGAGCACGCCGACGCCCTGCCCGTGAGCGGTGAGGGGTCCGCCGCCGAGCGCAGTGCCTGAGCCCGGCCCCGCCGTCCTACCGCGGAGCGGCGGCCGTGGCGCTGAAACGCTGCCCGCGGCCGGGAACCACTCCGCGCCCGTCGTCCTGCCCGGCACCGCCCTCGGCCGCCTCCAGCACGGTGCCGGTGAAGGCGAACGGGATCCCCGCGGCCAGCGCGGGGCTCGGCCGGTCCATGAGCTGCAGGTGCAGGTGGGGTTCGCTGGAGTTCCCCGAGTTCCCGCACTCCCCGAGCACGTCCCCGGCCCTGACCGCGTCGCCGGGACGCACCCGCAGCGACCCGCGGCGCAGGTGTGCGTAGCAGGCGAAACTGCCGTCGCCGTGGTCCACGACGACGTGGTTGCCGACGACGAGCCGCCAGCTGACCAGGTCCCGCAGCGCGCCCTCCAGGAACAGGAACGGCAGCGCCAGCCAGCTGTTGCGGGAGCGGTGGTCGCGGGCCCGGCCGGAGGCGCGCACCACCCGCCCGCCGGAACCGGCGAGGACCGGCTGACCGAACGCGGGGAACCGCTGCGGCGGCAGGAGACCACCGCCGACGCCGAACGGCGGCCGGGAACCGTCGGCCGGGTCGGCGAGCAGGTCCACGGCGTAGGTCTGCCCGTAGCCGTGGGTGCCGTGGCTGGGCACGCGGTCGGCGGGCGTGGACAGCGCCTGCCAGCGCCCGGTGACGACCGGGCCGATCAGCCGCGCGGGCGGCCGGGGGCCGCCCCCGAACACCGTCAGCACCACCACGAGGACGACGAGCACGACCAGGGCGGGCACCACGAGCGGCTCCAGCGCCAGCGGCACCCCCGGCCCGGGCAGCACCTCCAGCGCCACCAGCGCGACGACGAGCAGGCACAGCCCGCGGTTCGCGGCGCCGCGCAGCCGGGCCAGCGCCCGCACCCGCCCGGGCAGCGCGGGGGCGGAGCCGGTGGTGCGCAGCGGGGGAGGGGTTCGAGGGCTCACGTCGGCCTCCACGCAGGGGTCGGGGTTTCGGGGGTGCTTCTTCAGCGCTCGGCGGCCAGCAGCAGGACGAGCAGGGGCACCACGCGCGGGGCGGGCACCTCGTAGCGGCCGCGGCCGGTGCTGCGCAGCCAGCCGGCGGCGACGAGCTGGCGCAGGTGGTGGTGCAGCTGCCCGGTGGTGCCCACGCCCTCCAGGCGCGACAGCTCCCCGGTGGAGGTGGTGCCGCGCAGCACGTGCTGCACCAGCAGCAGCCGCACGGGGTGGGCCAGGGCGTCCAGGGCACCGGCGCGCGCCGACCAGTCGGCCTCCAGCAGCGCCTCGGTCGTCGACCCCTGCTGCCACTCGTACGCCAGGTCCCCCGGCAGGCGCACCGTGCCGGCCATCAGCACGCCGCCGTCCTCGCCGACCCGTCCGCGCAGGCCCTCCAGGGCCCAGAACCGCTCGCCGTCCGGGCCCGCCCGCACGCCGCCGGCACCCGCGCGCAGCAGCGCGAGGACCTCGTCGAGCTTGTCGGAGACGGTCGGCTCCCGCCCCTCCGCGGACCCGGTCACGCATCAAAAGTACGGATCTGCGACGCTGGTCGTCAAGCATCGGCGGGACTTCTTGAACGAGAGTACGCCTTCGCGTAGTTCCGGGTGTGGTGGTGACCACACCGGCGGGCGGCGGCCGGGAACGTCTCCGCGAGGCGTCACACTGGTGCCGTGACGATGACCGACCCCGCCCCGGTGACCGGCGCCGCCCCGGCACCCGCCACCGACGAGGGGGCCGCCGCCCGGCTCGCGGACCGCCTCGCCGCCGCGCTCGGCACCCCTGCCGGCTCCGGCGTCGTGGACGCCTCCACCCGCCGCCGCGCCGAGTACACGACCGACGCCTCGAACTACCGCGTCGTGCCGCAGGTCGTCGTCTTCCCCCGCTCGATCGAGGACGTCGAGGCCGTGTTCGCCGTCTGCCGCGAACTGGGCGTGCCGTTCACCAGCCGGGGGGCGGGGACCTCCGTGGCGGGCAACGCGGTGGGCACCGGCGTCGTCCTGGACTTCTCCCGGCACCTGAACCGCGTCCTGGAGATCGACGCGGAGGGCGCCACCGCGCTCATCGAGCCGGGCGTGATCCTCGACGACCTGCAGCGCGAGGCCGCCCCGCACGGCCTGCGCTTCGGCCCGGACCCCTCCACCCACGCCCGCTGCACCGTCGGCGGCATGATCGGCAACGACGCCTGCGGCTCGCACGCCCTCGCCTACGGCCGCACCAGCCACAACGTGCTCGCGCTGGAGGTCCTCGACGGGCACGGGCGCCGGTTCTGGACGGACGAGCCGCCCGCGGACCTGCTGGGCGAGCTGGAGGCGGTGGCCGGCCGCCACCTGGCCACGATCCGCACCGGGTTCGGCACGTTCGGCCGGCAGGTGTCCGGGTACGCGCTGGAGCACCTGCTGCCGGAGACCGGCGGTCCGCGCGGGACCGCCCTGGCCCGCCTCCTCACCGGTTCCGAGGGCACCCTGGCGACGATCCTGCGCGCCCGCGTCCGGCTCGTGCGGCAGTCGCCGTCCACGACCTTCGTCGTCCTCGGCTACCGCTCCATGCACGAGGCCGCCGACGCCACCCCCGCCCTGCTGACCCACCACCCGCTCGCGGTGGAGGGCATCGACCGCCGCCTGGCCGACGCCGTGGTGCGCCGCGGCGGCTCCGTCGACGGGCTGCCCACCGGCGACGGCTGGCTGTTCGTGGAGATGGGCGGGGAGAGCGCCGAGGAGTCCCTGGCCGCCGCCCGCGCGATGGTCGCCGACTCCGCCGCGCTGGACTCCGTCGTCATCCCCACCGCCGCCGACGCCCGCAAGCTGTGGCGCATCCGCGAGGACGGCGCCGGCCTGGCCGGGCGCTCCCCGGAGGGCCAGCCCGCCTGGCCCGGCTGGGAGGACGCCGCCGTCCCGCCGGAGAAGCTGGGGCGGTACCTGCGCGAGTTCGACGCGCTGATGGCCTCGCACGGCGTCGACGGCCTGGCGTACGGGCACTTCGGCGACGGCTGCATCCACGTGCGCATCGACTTCCCCCTCTACGACGACGGCGGCGCGCAGCGCACCCGCGCGTTCCTGGAGGACGCCGCGCGCCTCGTCGCGAAGCACGGCGGCTCGCTGTCCGGTGAGCACGGCGACGGCCGCGCCCGCGGCGCTCTGCTGCCGCTGATGTACGACGCGGAGTCCGTCGCCGCGTTCGAGGAGGTCAAGCGCGCCTTCGACCCCGCCGACCTGCTCAACCCGGGCGTGCTCGTGCGCCCGGCACCGGTCGACGCCGACCTGCGCGTGCCCGCCGCCCGCCCCGCCCACGCCCTCGGGATGCCGCTGAAGTTCGCCTACTCCCACGACGGCGGCGACCTCACCCGCGCCGTGCACCGCTGCGTCGGCGTGGGCAAGTGCCGCGCCGACTCCGGCGGCGTCATGTGCCCCAGCTTCCTGGCCACCGGCGACGAGAAGGACTCCACGCGCGGGCGCGCCCGGCTGCTGCAGGAGATGGCCAACGGCACCCTCGTCACCGACGGCTGGCGCTCGCAGGAGGTCCACGAGGTCCTGGACCTGTGCCTGTCCTGCAAGGGCTGCACCGTGGACTGCCCCGCCGGCGTGGACATGCCCACGTACAAGGCGGAGTTCCTCGACAAGCACTACGCGGGCCGGTTGCGGCCGATGAACCACTACCTGCTCGGCTGGCTGCCGCGCTGGTCGAGGCTGGCCACGCTGCACCGCTTCGAGACGAAGCTCGTCAACGCCCTCACCGGCGTGCCCGCCCTGGCCGCGCTGGCCAAGCGCGTCGGCGGCATCGCGCAGGAGCGGCCGCTGCCGAAGTTCGCCGAGCAGACGTTCCGCGGGTGGTTCGGGCGCCGTCCCGCGCGCACCGGCGGGCAGCCGGTCGTGCTGTGGGTGGACTCCTTCACCGAGCACTTCTCCCCGGAGGTCGGCCGGGCCGCGGTGACGCTGCTGGAGCACCTGGGTTTCGACGTCTCCATCACCACCGAGAAGGTCTGCTGCGGGCTGACGTGGGTCTCCACCGGCCAGCTCGACGGCGCGAAGAAGCAGTTGCGCGCCTCCCTGGACGCCCTCAGCGCTCCCGGCCTGCCCGCCGACGCGCCGGTCGTCGGCCTGGAACCGTCCTGCACCGCGCTGCTGCGCGAGGACGCCGCGGAACTGCTGCCGGGCGACCCGCGCGCCCACGCGCTGAAGTCCCGCGTCAAGACGCTCGCCGAGCTCATCGCCGAGCAGCGGCCCGAGTGGGTGCCGCCGCGCCTGGACCCCGACGGGGACGTGCGGGCCGTGGTGCAGCCGCACTGCCACCAGCACGCCGTCATGGGTTTCGCGCCCGACGCCGCGCTGCTCGCCAAGGCGGGCGTGGACGCGCAGGTCCTGTCCGGCTGCTGCGGCCTGGCCGGGAACTTCGGCGCCGAGGACGGGCACTACGACGTCTCGGTGAAGGTCGCCGAGCACCGGTTGCTGCCGGCCCTGCGCGGGATCGAGGGGGACCCGGACGCGGTGGTCGTGGCCGACGGGTACTCCTGCCGCACCCAGTCCGACAACCTCGCCGGGGTGCGCCCGAAGCACCTGGCGGAACTGCTCGTGGAAGCGCTGCAGCGGCAGGGTTGAGGACGCCGTCACCGCTCCGCGGTGGCCGAGAGCGCTCCTCCGGCCACCGCGCGGGTGCCCGGTCACCGTGGCACGGTGGCGGGCATGGACGGTGTGACGCTCTGGTGGGACGGCTGGGCCCCGATCGTGCGGGCGCTGGTCGTCGGCACGCTCGGCTACGTCTGGATCGTGGGGATCCTGCGGATCAGCGGGCCCCGCAACATGGCGAAGATGACCCCGTTCGACTTCGTCCTGACGGTGACCCTGGGATCGGCCTTCGGCCGGGTGCTCACCTCGAGCGACACCTCGCTGGCCACGGCCCTGGTGGTCTTCACCCTGCTGGTGGTGCTGCAGTGGGTGATGGCGTTCCTGCGCCACCGCTCCGGTGCCGTGAACAGGCTGGTCGCGACGAGCCCGGTCCTGCTGTTCCACGACGGCGAGTTCGTGCGCGGGACGATGCGCCGGCACCGCTTCACCGAGGCCGACATCCACTCCGCCGCCCGCGAGAACGGCCTGGGATCGCTGCAGGGCGTGGCCGCCGTGGTGCTGCAGGCCGACGGGGAGTTCTCGGTGATCGAGAAGAGCTCGATGCGGGACGGGTCGTCGGTGGACCCGTTCGTCGTGCGGGACTGAGCACGGTCAGAGCCGTCTCGACCGCCACAGCAGCACGGTCAGCGTGGCGGCCACGGGCGTCCACAGCGCCCGCTCGACGGCCGAGGGTGAGGCGAGGTTCAGCGCCGCGCCCACGACCATCAGGCCGGCTGCGCCGGTGAGGACCCGGCGCCGCGCACGGTCGGGAACGACCCGCGAACCGGCCGTCGCGGCCAGCAGCGCGTAGGCGAGCGCGGAACCCGCGCTGGCCGCGCGCAGCCCGGGCGGCAGGACGCCGGGGTTCGTCCCGCCCCAGGCGGCGGCGCCCCACGGTGCGCCCGCGGCGAGCGCGACCTGGAACGCGGCCACGCCGCCGCACAGGGCGCAGGCGGCGACGGCCGACCGGCCGGGACGGGGGAGCGGAAGCGCGGCGGATGACATGTCTGGAAGATAGGGTATCTGTCAGATACCCTCAAGGGGTGGCGAGGACCTCGCAGACGCAGCTGGCCGTGCTCGGCGCCCTGTCGATCGAGCCCATGACGGGCTACCGACTGCGCGCCGAGATCGTGCAGACGCTCGGGCACTTCTGGCAGGAGAGCTTCGGGCAGGTCTACCCGGCGCTGGCAGCCCTGGAGGAGGAGGGGCTGCTCGAGCGCGAACCTGATGGGGATCAGCCGACCGGCCGCTCCGGCAACGTCTTCCACCTGACCGCGGCCGGCCGGGAGCGGCTGCGCGAACTCCTCGCCCAGCCCTTCTCCCAGCCCCCTCCGCGCGACCCGCTGCTGCTGCGCCTGTTCTTCGGCCACCACGTCGAGCCCGCGCTCGTGCGCACCTGGCTCACCGAGGCCCTGACCGGGGCGGAGCGGGCCTGTGAGCACTACGACGAGCTGCGCGCCGAGATCGAGCGGGAACCCGACTTCGCCACCCGCGGTGTGTTCCGCCTGCTGACCGTCTCGGCGGGCCGGCACGCCGCCCGGGCCCGTGCGGACTGGGCGCGCGAGGCGCTGGAACTGCTGGAGGGCGTCGTCACCGACGGGCGATCAGGGGCGGGGGGTCGGCGTGCGGATCGTCATCGCTGAGGACGACGCGCTGCTGCGCGAAGGGCTGGCGCTGCTGCTGCGCGCGGAGTCCCTCGACGTGGTGGCCACCACCGGCACCGCCGCGCAGTTCTCGGCGGCCGTCGACGAGCACCGGCCCGAGGTGGCCGTCGTCGACGTGCGCATGCCCCCCACCTTCACCGACGAGGGGATCCTCGCAGCCGTCGAGGCGCGGCGGCGCCACCCCGCCCTGGCGGTGCTGGTTCTGTCCGCCCACGTCGAGCAGACCTTCGCGACCGAGCTCCTGGCGGGCGGGGCGGGCGGGCTGGGGTACCTGCTCAAGGAGCGCGTCGGCCACGTCCGGGAGTTCCTCGACGCCCTGCAGCGCGTGGCGGCGGGAGGCACGGCCGTCGACCCCGAGGTCGTCGCCCAGCTGCTGACCCGCGTGCACGGCGACCGGGGCCTGGACCGGCTGACCCCGCGGGAACGGGAGGTGCTGGCCCTGATGGCGGAGGGGCTGGGCAACGGTGCGATCGCGCGGCGGCTGGTCGTCACCGAGGGGGCCGTCCACAAGCACGTCCGCGCCATCTTCGCCAAGCTGGACCTGGCACCCACCGACGACAGCGACCGGCGCGTCATCGCCGTGCTGCGCTACCTGGAGCGGCCGGGCTGAGCCCGGCGGCGCGTCACGCCCACGTGGGCAGGGTGACGTGGACCGTGGTGGGCCCCCCGGGCGGGCTGTGCAGCGACATCGTGCCGTCCAGGGCCTCGACGCGGCGCCGGACGCCGTCCAGCCCGGTGCCCGCACGCTCGTCGGCGCCCCCCGCGCCGTCGTCCTGGACCTCCACCACCAGCCGCCCCGCGTCGGCGCGCAGGTGCACCCGCACCCGCGTGGCGCGGCTGTGCTTGGCGGTGTTCGTCAGCGCCTCGGCCACGGTGAAGTAGGCCGCCGAGGCCACGGCGGCCGCCACTGCGGGCAGCGGTTCTTCCCGCACGCTGCACGGCACGGGGCTGTGCGCCGCCAGGCCGGCCACGGAACCGGCGAGCCCCCGGTCGGCCAGGGCCGGCGGGTAGATGCTGCGCACCACGCCCCGCAGCTCCGCCAGCGCCTCCTCGGCAGCGGTGCGCGCCGCCAGGACGACGGGCAGCGCGGCGGACGGGTCGCGCCCGAGCGCGCGCTCGGCGATGCCCAGGTGCATCGCCACGGCCACGACGCGGTTCTGGACGCCGTCGTGCAGGTCGCGCTCGATGCGCCGCAGCTCCGCGGCGTGGGCGTCGACGGCCGCGGCCCTGGTGGCGGTGACCTGCGCCAGCCGCTGGGCCAGCGCCGTGGGCGGCGGCGCCAGGCGGGCGGAGCTCAGGCGCAGGTACCCGCGCGCCAGGAGCGGGACGACGAGGAAGCCGGCGGCGGCGTACCCGGCGGCGATCAGGACCGTCAGCCCCGCCTGCCCCCACGAGGCCACCGGCGTGTTCAGCGTGGACACGGTGCCGGGGAGCAACGGCCACGCGGCGGCCAGGGCGAGGTTCTGCACGAGCCCGATCGGTGCGCTCAGGGCGGCGACCCCGGCCAGCGTGCCGACGGTGGCGTGCAGCACCAGCCAACCGAGGTCGCGGCGCACCGCGGGAACCGGCAGCGCGCCGGCGAGCGCGGCGTGCGCCGGCGGCGGGTGCCCCAGGTGGCGGCCGGTGCGCCGCCGCTCGAACTCGGCCAGCGCGCCGACCGCGCGCAGCAGGTGCGGCACCAGGGGCCAGGTGACGACCAGAGCCGCGCAGACGGCCAGCGCCACCAGCAGGGCACCGGCCGCCAGCGCGGTGCCGGTGCCGTCCACGAGGAACCGGAAGCCGCGCAGGTGCCCCTGCCAGCGGCCGGTCGCGGTCAGCGCGTCGTCCACGCCGGCATGGTCCCGGCCCCGTCGTGGCGTTGTCGAGCCACCGCGGCGGAGCACGGCGAGGACACCCGCGCGCCGCTCAGGCGGCCGGCGCCGGCTCGCCCAGGAATTCCAGCAGCGCCTCGGTGACCTCCTGGTGGTGGGTCCACAGCAGCCCGTGCGGAGCGCCCTCGACCTCCACGTACGTCGCCGAGGGCAGCTGCCGCAGCGTCTGGCGGGCGGTGGCGTCGATCGGCAGGATCCGGTCCTCCGTGCCGTGCAGGACCAGCAGCGGAACGTCGAACTTCAGCAGGTCCTCGCGGAAGTCGGTGAGCCACGTCGGCACGCACGCTGAGGCGGCGTGCGGCGAGGAGGCGACGGCCACCGCCCGGCTGGCGTCCACCGCGGCCTGGCTGATCCGCTCGCCCAGCGTCCGGTCGAGGTTGTAGAAGTCCGCGAGGAAGGCCTCGAAGTACGCGTACCGGTCAGCGGTCACGGCGTCCAGGACGCCCTCGAAGACCGTCCCGTCCACCCCGGTGGGGTTGTCGTCGGTCTTCAGCAGGAAGGGCTGCAGCGAGGCCAGCAGCGCGACCTTCGCGACCCGCTCGGAGCCGTACCGCCCCAGGTAGCGCGTCACCTCGCCGGAACCCATGGAGAAACCCACGAGCACGACGTCGCGCAGGTCGAGGGCGGTCAGCAGTGCGTCCAGGTCGGCGGCGAAGGTGTCGTAGTCGTAACCGGTGGTGGGGCGGCTGGAGCGGCCGAAACCGCGCCGGTCGTAGGTGATGACCCGGTAGCCGGCCCGCAGCAGCGCCGGCTGCTGCTTCTCCCACGAGTCCCCGTCCAGGGGGTAGCCGTGGATGAGCACGACGGGCTGGCCGGTGCCGTGGTCCTCGTAGTGCAGCTCGACCGGGGCGCTGTTCTCGGTGCCGACGGTGGTGGTGGGCACGGGCGTGGTTCCTCTCGTCGATGGTCCCGCGGAGCTCGGCGTCCGCGGTGCCACAGACGCTAGGCAGGGCCGAGGGGGCGGTCGATGGCGCTGGCTCCCGCACCGGGGGTACAGCCTGCTGCACCTGGCGGCGCTGCCCGCCCGCCGTGCGGGCTCGCTCGGCCGGCCGCCGGCCGTGGCACCCTGACGCGGTGGCAGCACCTCCCCGTCCCGCCGCGGTGCGCCGCGGATCGAACCTGCCCCGCGTCGGGGACTACAACCGGGTCGTCGTCCTGGACGCCGTGCGCCGGCACGCCGAGGGCCTCAGCCGCGTGGAGCTGGCCGCCCTGACGGGCCTGTCGGCGCAGACGGTCTCCAACATCTGCCGGCACCTGCTGGAGCAGGGGCTCGTCGTGGAGGCCGGCAAGCAGGGCGGGGGGCCGGGCAAGCCCCGCACGATGCTGCAGCTGGCGCCCTCGGGCCGCTACGCCGTCGGGGTGCACCTGGACCCGGTCGTGGTGACCACCGTGGTGCTGGACCTGCGCGGCGGGGTCGTCGCCCGCTCCGACGCCCCGCTGGCGCCGGAGGCCCCGCCGGAGGAGACGCTGGCGCTGGTCGCGGCGGAGGTCGCGGCCACCGTGGCGGCCTCCGGGGTGCCGGCCGAGCGCCTCGCGGGTCTGGGCGTCGCGGTGCCCGGCCCCGTCGACGGGCCGGCAGGGGACGTGGTGGGCGCCCCGAACCTGCCCGGGTGGGCGCGCGTGCCGGTGCGCCGCGCCCTGGCCGAGGCCACCGGGCTGCCCGTGCTGCTCGACAAGGACGTCGTCGCCGCCGCCGTCGCCGAGATGTGGGCCGGCGGCGCGGGGCCGACGGGCAGCTTCGCGTTCTTCTACCTCGGCACCGGGATCGGCACCGGGCTGGTGCTGCGCGGGGAGGTGCTGCGCGGGTCCTCGGGCAACGCCGGCGAGGTCGGGCACCTGGCCGCGGACGGCGTGGGACCGGTGTGCGAGTGCGGGCAGCGCGGCTGCCTGGGCGAGCGAAACGCGACGCGCTCGCTGGTGCTGCAGGCGCAGGCGGCCGGGCTGGGGCCGTGGCCGCTGGACGGCGAGCTCGGCGTCGACCGGGCGCTGGGGGAGGTGTGCCGGCTCGCCGACGAGGGGGTGCCCGCGGCCGTCGCGGTCGTCGACGCCGCGGCCGCCCGCGTGGCGCGCGCGGTCTCGGGGGTGCAGAACCTCCTGGACCTGGACCTCGTCGTCTTCGGCGGGCCGCTGTGGCCGCGGCTGGAACGGCGCTTCCTGGAGGTGGTGCCCCCGTTGGTGCGGGCGCGGGAGGTGGCGGCACCGCTGCACGCTGTGCAGCTGCGGGGCACCCGGGTGGGGCGCGACGTGGCCGCCGTGGGCGCCGCCTGCCTGGTGCTGGACGACGCGTTCAGCCCTCGTTCCTCGGTGTTGCTCGTCAGCTCTTGACGAGAGCAAGTCCAATTGATTTACATACTCCGTGACGGGTCGACGGCGACCCCGTGGCACGTGGAGGAGCACCATGGCGCGCAGACGGCACTTCCTCGCGACGGCCGCGGCCGCGACCCTCGCACTGACGGCGTGCGGGGGAGCGAGCAGCGGCGGTGACGACGACGGCACCATCCGGGTCGCCTACCAGCGGACGGCCCAGTTCACCCAGCTCGAGGACGTCCTCGAGAAGGCCAAGACCGAGTACGAGGCGGCGAACGAGGGCAGGACCGTCGAACTGGTCCCCATCGAGGCCGAGCAGGACCAGTACTTCACCAAGCTGGCCCTGATGAACCGCTCGCCGTCCACAGCGCCCGACGTCATCTACGAGGACAGCTTCCAGGTCCGCTCCGACGCCGCCGCCGGTTACCTGGCGCCCGTCGACGACATGCTCGCCGAGTGGGAGGACTGGCCGCAGTTCGACGAGACCGCCAAGCAGGCGGGCCTCGGCGACGACGGCAAGACCTACGGGGTCTCCATGGGCACCGACACCCGCGGCATCTACTTCAACGAGCAGATCTTCGCGCAGGCCGGGCTGCCCACCGACTGGCAGCCCACCACTTGGGACGACGTGCTGACCGCCGCCCGCACCGTGAAGGAGCGCGTGCCCGGCGTCATCCCCCTGAACGTCTACGCCGGCCGCGCCGCGGGCGAGGCGACGTCCATGCAGGGGTTCGAGATGCTGCTGTACGGCACCGGTGACGAGCTCTACGACGCCGACACCCAGAAGTGGATCACCGGGTCCCAGGGGTTCCGCGACGCTCTCGGCTTCTACGACACCGTGTACTCCGAGGGCCTGGGACCGGACGCCTCCCTCATGCTCGACGCGGCCCTCGGCGCGCGCATCAGCACCGAACTGCTCCCGCAGGGGGAGCTGGCCATGGCGATCGACGGTTCCTGGCTCCCCGGCGCCTGGATCTCCGGGGAGAACGAGTGGCCGGAGTGGGAGCAGACGATGGGCATCGCCGCCATGCCCACGCAGAACGGCCAGGACCCCGGCCGCACCTCGATGTCCGGCGGCTGGCTCCTGTCGGTCGGCTCGACGGCCGCCGACCCCCAGGCCGCGTTCGACTTCATCACGGTCGCGCTGAACCGCGAGAACGCCCTGAAGTACGACACCGAGAACAGCCAGATCGCGGTGCGCAAGGACGTCGCCCAGGACCCGGAGTACCTGGCGTACAACCCGTCCTTCGAGTTCTTCTCCTCGCTCGTCCCGGTGACGAACTTCCGCCCCGCCACCCCGGACTACTCGCAGATCTCCGCGAACATCCAGGTGGCCGCCGAGGCCGTCGCCACGGGCAGCCAGAGCCCGGAGGAGGCCGCCCAGGCCTACGACGAGGGGCTCGTCGGCATCGTCGGCGAGGACCGCACCCAGGCCGCGAGCTGACCGTGACGACCGCCGTCACCACCCACGGCCCGCGCCGGGCGGAGCGGACCCCCGCCCGGCGCGGGTCCGGCACGATCGTCAAGCTGGCGCCCCTGCTGCCGGCCTGCGCGCTCATGCTGGTGTTCCTCGCCGGGCCCATCGCCTACGCGCTGTACGGCTCGCTGACGAACACCGCCCTCAGCGGCTACCGCGCTGCGGACCCGCAGTTCGTCGGCCTGGACAACTACGCGCAGCTCCTGTCCAGCGGGGAGTTCTGGCAGTCCGCGTGGCTGACGCTGTTCTTCGTGATCGCCTCCGCGGTGGTCGGCCAGAACGTCCTCGGCATGGCCGTCGCCCTGCTGCTGCGCGTCGCCCTCGGCCCGCTGCGCTCGTTCGTCAGCGCCCTCGTGGTGACCGCGTGGGTGCTGCCGGAGATCGTCGCCGCTTTCGCGCTGTACGCGTTCTTCTCCACCGACGGCACCCTCAACGCCGTCCTGGGGGCGGTCGGCGCCGGGGACACCGCCTGGCTGGTCACGTTCCCGATGATGGCCGTCGTCCTGGCCAACGTCTGGCGCGGCACCGCCTTCTCGATGATGGTCTACGGCGCGGCGCTGTCGGAGGTCCCGCCCGACGTCACCGAGGCGGCGTCCCTGGACGGCGCCAGCGGCGCCCAGCGCTTCTTCCGCATCACCCTGCCGATGATCCGCCGGTCGATCTCCACGAACCTCATGCTCACCACCCTGCAGACCCTCGGGGTCTTCACCCTCATCTGGGTCATGACCGGGGGAGGCCCCGGCACGCAGAGCTCCACGCTGCCGGTGCTCGCCTTCCAGGAGGCGTTCAAGTTCGCCCAGGTCGGCTACGGCACCGCCATCGCCGTCGTCACCCTGGTCGTCGGCGCCGTGTTCGCCGCCGTGTACGTCCGAGTGCTCAAGCCGGAGGTGGACTGATGGCCGGTGCGGGAGCGACCACCCGGCCCGACGCGGTGCTCGCGGTGCCACCGGCGGCGCCGGTGCGCCCCGGCCTGCACGTCACCTCGCCGCAGCGGCGGGGAGCGAGCATCGCCGCGAACCTCGCCCTGCTCCTCGTGGGCGTCGTCTTCCTGGTGCCGCTGGCCTGGATCGTGCTGGCCTCGGTGGACCCCGACGCCACCGTGTCGGTGTCCCTGCCGGGCGCTCCCACGCTGGAGAACTTCCGAGACGTCCTGACGTACGAGCTGACGCTGCTGCCGCTGCGGAACTCCCTGGTCGTCTCCGGTGGCGCGGCGCTCGTCACGGTCGCCGTGGCGACCCTGGCGGCCTACCCGCTGTCGCGCTACCGCATGCGCTTCAACCGCTCGTTCCTCTACGCCATCCTCTTCGGCAGCTGCCTGCCCATCACGGCGATCATGGTGCCGGTGTACGCGCTGTTCGTCGCGCTGGGGCTGCTGGACTCGCTGACCGGCACCGTCCTCTTCCTCGCCGCCACCTCGCTGCCGATGGCGGTGTGGATGCTGAAGAACTTCATGGACAGCGTGCCCGTGTCGCTGGAGGAGGCGGCCTGGGTGGACGGGGCCAGCGCCATGACCGCGCTGCGCCGCATCGTCGTGCCGCTCATGCGCCCGGGGATCGCCGTGGTGTTCATCTTCGTGTTCACCCAGGCGTGGGGGAACTTCTTCGTCCCGTTCGTGCTGCTGCTCGACCCCGCCCGCCAGCCCGCCGCCGTGTCGATCTACACGTTCTTCGGCACCAACGGCGCTGTCGCCTACGGTCAGCTCGCCGCGTTCTCCCTCCTCTACGCCACGCCCGTGCTGGTCCTGTACCTCGTCGTCCAGCGCCTCGCCGGCGGCTCGTTCGCCCTGGCGGGCTCCGTCAAGGGCTGACACGCTCGAACGGCCGCCCCGCCGCCCCGATCGCCCCACCCCCGAACCGCCCAGGAGCCGCCCCGTGCACGTCAACCCCGCCCTCGTCGAGATGCGCGTCGAGCGCTTCGTGCGCGAGCGCCTCGAGCCCGCCACGTACCGGCGGCGCGTCCCGCTGCAGGTCGCGGCCTGGGTGGCGCCGGGTGAGCCCGTGCCGTTCGCCGAGGCGGCGGCCGCGGCGTACGAGCCGTTCGCGGTGGGCACCGCGTGGGGGCGGCCCTGGGGCACCACGTGGTTCCGGCTGACCGGTCGCGCCCCGGAGGGCTTCGGCGGTGCCGGCACCCGCGCCGAGGTCGTCGTGGACCTCGGCTACTCCGACGTGCAGCCGGGGTTCCAGGCCGAGGCGACTGCGTACCGCCCGGACGGCACGGTCCTCAAGGGCCTGCACCCGCGCAACCGGTACCTGCCGCTGGCCGCGGTGACGGGCCCGGACGGTGCGGTGGAGGTCCTGCTGGAGGCCTCCTCGAACCCGGACGTCTCCGGCGACGGCGTGTTCGCCACCCCCACCCGGCTGGGCGACCCCGCCACGGCGGGCACGGACCCGCTGTACCGGTTCGCGGGAGCGGACCTCGCCGAGCTCGACGTGCAGGTGTGGGAGCTGCAGCAGGACGTCTGGACGCTGCGCGGGCTGCTGGCCCAGCTGCCGGAGTCCTCGACGCGCCGAGCCGAGGTGCTGCGCGCCCTGGACGACGCGGTCGACGCCGTCGACCCGTGGGACGTGGCCGGCACCGCGCCCGCCGGCCGCGCCGCGCTGGCCGGCGTGCTGGCACAGCCCGCGTCGGCCAGCGCGCACCGCGTCACCGCCGTCGGGCACGCCCACATCGACTCCGCGTGGCTGTGGCCGACGCGGGAGACGGCGCGCAAGTGCGCGCGCACGTTCTCCAACGTGCTGGCGCTGATGGACGAGGACCCGGACCTGGTGTTCGCCTGCTCCTCGGCCCAGCAGTACGCGTGGGTCCGCGACGCCCAGCCGGAGCTGTTCGAGCGGATCAAGAAGCGCGTCGCCGAGGGCCGCTTCGTGCCCGTGGGCGGCATGTGGGTCGAGTCCGACACCAACATGCCCGGCGGGGAGGCGCTGGCCCGCCAGTTCGTCGTGGGCAAGCGGTTCTTCGCCGAGGAGCTCGGCGTCGAGCCGCTGGACGTGTGGCTGCCGGACTCCTTCGGGTACACCGCCGCCCTGCCGCAGATCGCCGTGGCCGCCGGCGCCCGCTGGTTCCTCACCCAGAAGCCGTCGTGGAACGAGGTGAACCGGATGCCGCACCACACGTTCGCGTGGGAGGGCGTCGACGGCACCCGCATCTTCACCCACTTCCCGCCCGCGGACACCTACAACTCCGACCTGGGCGGGGAGGACCTGGCCCGCGCCGAGCGGCAGTTCGCCGAGAAGGGCCGGGCGCGCCGCTCGCTGCTGCCCTTCGGGTACGGCGACGGCGGTGGCGGCCCCACCCGCGAGATGCTCGCCGCCGCGGCGCGCACCCGCTCGCTGGAGGGCTCACCCGTCGTGGAGCTCGCCGGCCCGCACGACTTCTTCCGGCAGGCGCAGGCGGAGTACCCCGACCCGCCGGTGTGGAGCGGGGAGATCTACCTGGAGTTCCACCGCGGCACCTACACCTCCCAGGCGCGCACCAAGCGCGGCAACCGGCGCAGCGAGCACCTGCTGCGCGAGGCCGAGCTGTGGGCCGCTGCCGCCGCGGTGCAGCGCGGTGCGGACTACCCGCACGAGGCGCTGGAACGGCTGTGGCAGACCGTGCTCCTGCAGCAGTTCCACGACATCCTGCCGGGGTCGTCCATCGCGTGGGTGCACCGGGAGGCCGAGGCCCGCTACGCCGAGGTGGCCGCGGAGCTGGAGGAGCTCATCGGTGCGTCCCTGGGCGCGCTGGCGGGCGACGGTGGGCAGGTGGTCGCGTTCAACGCCTCACCCTTCGCGCGCCGGGGCGTCGCCGCCCTGGGGGCCGGTGCGCCGCAGCCGGGCGCCGGTGCTCGTGCGTCGGCGTCCGCGGGCGGCTTCGTCCTGGAGAACGGCCGCGTCCGCGTCGTCGTGGACGGCGACGGGCTGCTGTCCTCGGTGCTGGACCTGACCGCCGGGCGGGAGGTCCTGGCTCCGGGCGCCCGCGGCGGCCTGCTGCAGCTGCACCGCGACACCCCCACGCAGTGGGACGCCTGGGACGTCGACGAGCACTACCGCCGGCACACCACCGACCTCACCGCCGCGGAGTCCGTGGAACTGGTGGAGGACACCCCGCAGCGCGTCGCGGTGCGCGTCGTGCGGCGCTTCGGGGACTCGCGCGTGGAGCAGGTGCTCTCCCTCGCGGCGGGCTCCGCGGCCGTCGAGCTGTCCTTCGACGTCGACTGGCACGAGCGGCAGAAGCTCCTCAAGCTCGCCTTCCCGCTCGACGTGCACGCCGACCGCGCCGCCTCCGAGATCCAGTTCGGGCACGTCCTGCGCCCCACCCACGCGAACACCTCCTGGGACGCCGCGCGGTTCGAGACGTGCGCGCACCGGTGGGTGCACGTGGGGGAGAGCGGGTACGGCGTGGCCGTCGCGAACGACTCCACCTACGGGCACGACACCGGCCGCGCCACCCGTCCCGACGGGGGCACCACCACGACCGTGCGCCTGTCGCTGCTGCGTGCTCCGCTGTTCCCCGACCCGGACGCCGACCAGGGCCGGCACGTCCTGCGCACCTCGCTGCTCGCGGGTGCGCAGATCCCCGACGCGGTGCGCGAGGGGTACCGGCTGAACCTGCCGCTGCGCGAGGTGCGCGGTGCCGGGCCGGTCGAGCCGCTGCTCGCGGTGGAGGGGGAGGGGGTGGTCGTCGAGGCGGTCAAGCTCGCCGAGGACCGCAGCGGCGACGTCGTCGTCCGGCTCTACGAGGCCCACGGCGGGCGCGCCCGCGCGCTGGTCCGCCCCTCGTTCGCCGTCGCGTCGGTGACCGAGACCGACCTGCTGGAGCGGGACGTGGACGCACCGCGCGCCCTGCGCGAGGTGCGCGACGGCGCCGCGCTCGTCGAGCTGCGCCCCTTCCAGATCGCCACCCTGCGCTGGCGCCGCCCCTGACCTCACCCCACCGCGCCACCCCACCGTCCCCTCGCGGGGGGGGGGGGGGGGGGGGGGGGGGGGGGGGGGGGGGGGGGGGGGGGGGGGGGGGGGGGGGGGGGGGGGGGGGGGGGGGGGGGGGGGGGGGGCGGGGCCGGCGGGGGGGGGGGG
>NZ_JBKBCT010000150.1:0-801 GCF_050871525.1 Kineococcus auxinigenes
GGGCAATCAGCACCGCCCACAAGTAATGCGCCGCTCGCTTCGGGCGTGCTTCAGGTTCGGGTGTGGGTGTGGCCGCGTTGCCCGGCACCGCCACCCCAGGTACGCCCGCGCCAGGTTGTGCAGTCTCCACCGTGGCTGGTTGCGACGCAGCAGGCTGAGCCAGCGCCGTTACCGCCGCTCTCAGCGGCGAGTTTGGTGCCAGCACACCAAAGTAGCGGTGCCGGTGGGTGCGTGGCGGGGGAACCAGCGCGGCGATGCGGTCGATCAGCTCCAGCGGTGTGAGGTGCAGCTCATCAACCTTGGCACCGCGCTTGTCGCTGGTGGGTTCGCTGCGCTGCTTGCCGCAGCGGTACACCAGTTTGCTTCCCTCTTTGCGCAGCCTGTCCATCGCAAAGGGTGGGCGGGCGCAATAGCGCAAGAGCCGCTCAAGGCCTGGACGGTCGTGGGATTCAATGCACACCCCGGCATCCACCGAGAAGCCGCTGTGTTTGTAGCCCAGCATGTCTTGGGGTCTCCTCGTTTTCAGTGCAATAAGTGACGGTACGCAAAGCTAGCACTGGCGCGGGGGTGGTCTGGGTAGACCGTTGATTTCATTGACTTTCCTGTTCGCTTTGTAAACGGGTATGGTGGCCTCCCACTTTTGAGGTTCACGATGCAGGGTTGGCACACAACGTTTTTGGGGATGCGTGGGCTCCCCCGCGATATCAGCGACTTCGAGATGAAGGCATTTTTCACCTTCGATGGTGCCGAGCGCGACGCAATCAATGCACGCCGAGGTGATTCCCACAAGCTTGGTCTGGC
>NZ_JBKBCT010000151.1:0-784 GCF_050871525.1 Kineococcus auxinigenes
GATCAACGGCAGCGTGGAAAGCGGCTCCGGCGCTTCAGGCGTCAGCGAGAACGGGTTTGGCACCTTGCGGCCAGCCTGCTCTGCCGCGCGGATCTTCTGGTTGTAGCCGGCCAGATTGCGCACGCCCAGGGTCGACATCAGGCGGTAGCGCTTCTCCATTTCGCCCACGCACCAGTTGAGCGCGTGCGCGGCCTGCTTCATGTCGGTCACGACTGGCGCGAGCAGATGCGGAATGCCCTCGTACACCGAGAGCTCCAGCATCTTCGGGTCGATCAGGATCAGGCGCACCGCATCGGCCTTGGCCTTGTAGAGCAGCGACAGGATCATCGCGTTGATCCCGACCGACTTACCCGAACCCGTGGTACCGGCCACCATGCAGTGCGGCATCTTGGCCAGATCGGCCACCACCGGCTTGCCGGCGATGTCCTTGCCGAGCGCCATCGTGAGCTGCGAAGCGCTCTCGTTGTAGACCTGCGAGCCGAGAATCTCCGACAGGCGCACCGCCTGACGCTTCGGATTCGGCAGCTCCAGGCCCATGAAATTCTTGCCCGGAATCGTCTCCACCACGCGGATGGACACCAGCGACAGCGAACGCGCTAAGTCCTTGGCGAGGTTGACGATCTGGCTGCCCTTCACGCCCGTGGCGGGCTCAATCTCGTAGCGCGTGATGACCGGGCCCGGGTAGGCCGCCACCACCTGCACTTCCACGCCAAAGTCCTTGAGCTTTTTCTCGATCAGGCGCGAGGTGAATTCCAGCGTCTCGGCGCTCACGGTTTCCACCACC
>NZ_JBKBCT010000152.1:0-783 GCF_050871525.1 Kineococcus auxinigenes
AGGCTTTCCGCCAGCCCGGTGATGGCCCATTTGGTGGCGGTGTACAGGTTGCCCGGATACACCTTGCGTCCGGACACGCTACCGGTGAACAGAAAATGCCCGCGCCGTTCGGTCAACACCGGCAGTGCGGCCTTGATCAACAGCGCGGCGCCCAGGAAGTTGGTGTTGATCATGTCGCGCCAGCTGTCCGGGTCGCCGGTCAGCAAATCACCGCGCGAAGAAAACCCCGCGTTGGCATAGGCGACATCCAGGCCACCGAAGTGGTCGACGCAGGCCTGCACCGCGCGCTGCGTTTGCTCCCAGGACGATGCATCGACAACATCGCCCGTGATCCGTTGGCGGGCGTCCGCATCGAACGAGCCGAGAAAATCGTCCAGCCGCTGGCGCTGGCGACCGGTGACATACACCTGATGGCCTTCGGCAACAGCGTGCCGCGCGGTGGCTTCGCCAATGCCACTTGTGCCGCCCGTAATCAACAATGTTTTCATGTGTCACCTCATGTTTAAAAGAAGGGTTCAGTTGCGATCGAGCCGTTGGCAAGCGTGCGCAACGCATCCATCAGAAACGCAATCAAGAAAGGGAATGGGCTTTGGCCACCCGAGTGGGTTGGCCCGCATAGATTGCGACGTCGTCATCAACGTATTGGCCCGTGGCAGACGGTCAGTTGATGGGCGAAGCCGGGGCCAAATTATGCGGTTCAGCGGACGCAACGCGCCCCGAGGGAACTGTTATTTGTTGTGTGTGCAGCCAACGCCCTGAGCAGGGGAGCATGGGTAATGGAGG
>NZ_JBKBCT010000153.1:0-779 GCF_050871525.1 Kineococcus auxinigenes
TACAACGGCGTGGCGGCGTTCAACGTGAACCAGTACAACACCAGCATCTACACCGTGCCGGCCTCGCAGCCGCGCGTGGACGTGCAGTGGAGCAACTGCCAGAACCGCAGCTACACCCCCAAGGGACTGCTGGGGCCCGGTGGGCAGTTCACCCAGGTGCCGGTGCCGGCGGACGCGGTACCGGCCACCGGGACCGACGCGCAGCTGACGATCTACTCGCCCGAGACGAACCAGCTGTGGGAGTTCTGGCGGATGAAGAAGGTCGACGGCGTCTGGAGCGCGTGCTGGGGCGGGCGCATCGACGAGGTCTCCACCAGCCCGGGCTACTTCCTGAACGGCTTCGGCGCCGCCGCCACGGGACTGGCCCTGTCCGGTGGGGCCATCGGCATCAAGGAGGCCCAGGCCGGGCAGATCAACCACGCCATCGCCCTGGCCATCCCCAGCCCTGCGCACTGGAAGACGTTCAGCTGGCCGGCCCAGCGCAGCGACGGCACGGACACCTCCGCGAACGCCATCCCCGAGGGCACGCGCCTGCGCCTGGACCCCAGCGTGGACGTGGACTCCCTCCAGCTCACCCCGCTGGCCAAGATGATCGCCAAGGCCGCGCAGAAGTACGGCTTCATCGTCGTGGACCGCGCCGGGGCCGTGGCGGTGTCCACGGAGTCCTCCGCGGCGGTCAAGGCCACCACCGGGGTGGACCCCTGGCCGGCGCTGATGCAGGGCAAGCCGAGCTACTCGATCATGCAGAACTTCCCCTGGGACAAGCTGCAGGCCCTGCC